>JBBRMH010000042.1:0-24271 GCA_038230935.1 Burkholderiales bacterium
AAGAACGAAGATTTGCCTAAAAAGGCCGTCTTTGGGAGTTTGGGCACGTAAAAACGAAGGAATCGAAGAAATTGGGGAAGTCTTCGTCAAGGAAAATGGCCATCTTTCATTGGGGAGCAGAGGTTTTCGGTCAGGCACTACATAGCACAGTGTCACCAGACTGGAGCAGTTGCCGGGCCATCGCCAGGCCCATGCCGCGTGATGCGCCGGTGATGATGGTGAGGTGGGGAAATCGTGAGGCGTTCATGGCCCCATCGTAGCTGCTGCGATGTGAATACCTCAGCGTCTAGAACTCTGGCACTGCCTCAAAGTGCAGCAATTCACCCTCTGGGTGTGCGGGCGTGACCACGGGGTGTCTGAAAGTCAATGCGCAGGCGTGCAGCAGCAGGCGCGAGGCCTTGGCTTGCACTGCCGGACGCGCGTACAGTGCGTCACCCAAAATCGGGTGACCGATAGCCTTCAGATGCACCCGAAGCTGGTGTGATCGGCCCGTCAGCGGCATCAGTTCTACCCGCGTGCTGTTTGTGCATTCGTCAAACAGCAAAGTACGCCACCGGGTCTGGCTGGGCTGGCCGTTGTTTGCGTCAATCATGCGAAGCGGGCGATTTGGCCAATCCACTGCGATCGGAAGGTCAATCAGCTGCCAGTCCACGCTGCTGCCCAGTTGGCCGTCCGCCACAGCAACATAGCGCTTTTCAACAGCCCGGATTTCGAACAATCTGCCCAGGGCACGCTGCACAGTTGAACCCAGCGCCATAAGCATCAGGCCTGAGGTCGCCATGTCCAGCCGGTGTACCACCAGGGCGTCAGGGTAGTGCTGCTGTACCCGGCGACTCAGGCAGTCCTGTTTGTCTTCGCCACGTCCGGGTACTGACAGTAATCCGGAGGGCTTGTTCAGCACCAGCAGGCTGTCATCGACGTAAACGGTTTGAAAGCCTGAAGGCGGTGCAGGGTGCGACACCGAGTCAGATACGCGGCGGTGGGAAGTTATGCACTGTCGGGCTTTTGCGCCGGTTCTCACGCAACATGAACAAGTACAGGTCTTCGACTTTCTCGCGTGCCCAAGGTGTTTTACGCAAAAACTTCAGGCTGGACGCGACGCTGGGCTCGCTTTGAAAGCAGCGAATTGCTATGCGCTGCCCCAGCGCTTCCCAGCCATAGTGCGCGGCCAGAGCGGTGACCACGGCCTCCAGCGTGACACCGTGCAGCGGGTTACCTGCCTGTTTGGGGGCGTCAGCGCTTTCAGAAACCCTCTGCGCAGTCATCAGGATGTCACTTGTTTTTCAATTTGCCCCGCACTGGCACCTGAGTGACGACGGTGGGGCGAACAGCGTCAGGTGAGACCAACTTGGGTGGCGAGGTATCTTTTTTTGGTTTTTTGACCATCTTGCTGGTGTTTTGCTGACCTTTTGCCATGGTTTTCTCCGGTGCGTTAGTAGGTAGCCTGATTATCAATGCAACTTGATGCGTGGGCGGTGCGTTCGGTCAATCATTTCTGACAGCGTGATCAAGGCTGTTTTGCGCAGTCCGCCCAACGCCAGCTGGTGTTGCTTGTGCAGTGCCCAATACATCAGTTTGGCCATCTGCCCTTCTATGAAAAAACTGCCTTTGGTCAGACTGCCCATCAGGCTGCCCACCGATGAGTATTCAGCCAGCGACACCAGTGAGCCCTGGTCGGTGTACACAAAGGGGGCCACTGTTTTTCCACGCATGAGCAATGGCAGGGCTTTGGCCAGATACATCGCCTGCTGGTAAGCCGCCTGAGCGCGTGGCGGCACCCAGGTGCCGTCTGGCTGCTGGCAGGCAGCACAGTCACCAAAAGCGTAAATGCTGGTGTCGAGCGTGGCTTGCAGGTTGCCGTTGACCAGCAACTGGTTCAGCCTGTTGGTCGCCAGCGCGCCCGAGCCATCAGCATCGGCACCAAAAGTTTTCAAGAAGTCAGCTGCCTTCACACCAGCCGCCCAAACGGTCAGGGTGGACGTGATGACTTTGCCACTGGCCATCTTCAGGCTGTCTGCCGTGACTTCAACCACCTTTTCATCGGTATGTACCTCAATAGCCAGTTTGCGCAACTCGCGCAGGGCTGAGGCTCCCAGGCGCTCGGGCAGTTGAGCCAGCAGGCGCGGCCCGGCTTCAATCAGCACAATCTTCAGGTCTTTTTCGGGGTTGATATTTTCAAAGCCATAGTTGCCCAGCACGCGCGCGGCAGCATGCAGCTCGGCTGCCAGCTCCACGCCTGTGGCACCACCGCCCACAATGGCCACTGTCAGCCGGCCACTTTCTGCCGTGCGCGGCACAGTCTGCGCCCGGATGCAGGCATTGATCAGCTGGTCATTGAAGTGCTGGGCCGCTTGTGGGCTGTCGAGCTTGATCGTGTGCTCAGCCGCGCCCAGCGTGCCAAAGTCGTTGGTCTGGCTGCCCACTGCAACTACCAATGTGTCGTAAGCCAATGACTGAGCCGGGGTAATCTCGCGGCCAGCACTGTCATGACTTGCGGCCAGTTGCACGGTCCTGGCGGCACGGTCAACGCCTGTGAGGCTGCCCAGGCGAAACTTGAAGTGGTTCCAGCGAGCTTGCGCCAGGTACTCGATTTCTTCGGCGTGCGTGTCAAAGCTGCCTGCGGCCAACTGGTGCAGCAATGGTTTCCAGACATGGGTACGTGCGGCATCTACCAGGGTAATTTCAGCCAGCTTTTTTTTACCCAGGCGTTTGCCCAGCTGGGTAGCCAGGGCCAGCCCACCTGCGCCCCCTCCCACGATGACGATGCGTTGCATACGGTTTTCCTTCGCTCCCGGCGTTGTTAAAGTTGTGCGCTGATGGTACCTGCATGCATGGGTTGATGCACAGTCGGTGTCTGGCGACTATTGATGCTGGTTCTAGCAGGATTCGTACCACTGGCAGTCGGTTCAAGGTCGAACCCCTGGTGTCTCGCCCAACATGCCTTTGGCCCTGACATTGAGGTAGAGCTCCAGCTCAATCAGTTCGGCTGCACCATAGGCGTAGGGCTCGGCGCGTACGCCGTTCATGCAATTGCGCAGCCGGCGTTGAAGCGAGCCCGTGGCCTGCCATTCAAGTCTGTACACCGGGTAGCCGACCGGATGGGCTTGCGGGATGACGGCGCTACCCAATTTGCCGCCCGCGTTGGCATCGTGACACTGCGCGCACGATAAATTGAGCTGTCCAATGCGTTGCATGAAGATTTTTTCACCCGCCCGGCGAAAAGGCTCAAGACGCAGGTCTGCTGGAGGCGATATGGGCAAGCCACGCGACTGTAGGGCCACAAAACTTTCAAGGGCCAACAATTCGGCGCTTTCGGGCTGAAGGGGTGCGTCTTGCTGGTGCCGTACACGACACTGGTTGATGCGCTGGCTCAAGGCTACAGGGTGTTTTAGTACATCGTCAAAAGCCGGGTAACGTGCTGCCATGCCTTTCATGCTGCTTGCGGTTGACCCGTGGCAGCTAGCGCAGGCTTTGTTGCTCAGGCCAACAGGCTTTTGCCACAATGCCTCGCCGTCTTTGACTGACAACATCCCAGGGTTCAAGGTATCGTCTTTTTGCATGGCCTGTGTGGAAGGCCCCATGAATTCAAAGCCGGATTGGCGGGTATCCCGCTGGGTCAGGATTTGGGCATCTACCGTTAACGCTACCAGCCAGATGACCATAGCCAGCAGACGTTTGAATGGCACCATCACGAAATCACTTCACGCTTAGCCAATAACGGTTAGCGTGACGGTTTCAGTCTGTATGAAGCCATCATCGCCTTCCCACTTCAAGGTCAACGTACCGCTGGTCTGCGCTGTGGTGAAAAATGAAATGTACGGGTTGGCCGAAATGGCTGAAAACATCTCGGCAGAAAAAACCAGTTCGCCGTTGTACCGGCAGCTAAACCGCTCGATGATGTTGCGCGGCAAAATTTTGCCGTCGTCACCCGGGCGAAATCCGGTCTCCATGGGGTGGCCTATGGTGGCGCGAATTTCGATGACCTCGCCCCTTTTGGCTATTGCCGGGATATTGATGAGGGTGCGTGCCATATCAGACCCAGCGCAGTTCTGCATGCAGGCGCAGGGATGCTTCTTGATGCCGTGAAAGGGGCAGTGCAGCGCCACAGGCACAAAGCATTAAAAACCTGGAATTCATGTTGCCCCTTCAATACAGGCGGCCAGCGTGACGATCACGTCAACCGTATGCGACCAAAAACTGCCGTCACTCAACTGCGCAACAGCCACCAGTTTCTGGCTGTTCGCCAGCCGAATACGGGTAGCTGCCACCGCTTTACCCGACCTGGGGCTGAAGTTGAATTTGACGACATCGCGCTGCGGATTTTTCTCATTAAAGACCGCGACCGACTTGACGTAGTTTTCTGGCGACATCGGGCTGTCAACGGTGATGGTGATTGGCACCACATTGCCGTTGTCAACAAGCTCGGCAATATCAAGCTTGACGCGGCCTTTGAGTACAGTTTCGCTGCCTGTGTACCGGGAAATTGCTGCTGCCAGTTCGCCATCAGCAGCTCTGGCTGTGTCTGCCAGCAGCACCCAGGTGCCTGCGCCGAGCGCGCTGCCCAGCCACTGGCGGCGTGTTGAAGTTGTTTTACGCTTTGCCATAGCCGGTTATTTCAGGGTGACCAGGAAGGCCACGACGTCTTCAATTTGCTGTGCGTCGAGCACGGTTCGCCCCTGAAAGTTCGGGCTTACGCGGGTCAAACCCCCAGTGTTGTAGTACGCGGGCATGATGCTTTGGGGGTTAAGTTGACGCGCATCCATAATGCGCAGCCGCAATTGCCCTGCACTCCACCGGGTTCCTGCACCCGCCAGACTGGGTGCCAGATTGCCCTGGAAGCGCTCCTCAGGCAAGGGGCCGTTATGGCAGAGCAGGCATAAGCCCACCTGACGATTGACCACGATGGCGCGCCCATTGTCTGCGTTACCCGGTACGCTGGTGAGCGGTTGAGCAACTGGAAACTGCAGCGAATCGCCAGCAGGGGCCGTTTGCGCGCTTGCCCATGCCGGGAAGGCGCACACAACTGCCAGCAACAGGGCTATTGATGGCTTGTGTATGGCCATGAAAATCGCTCAATTCACCATTTAAATGCGTTGCCGGGTCAGGCTTTTTTCAGACTGGTGTTCTTGATCGGCAGATCACGAATGCGTTTTCCAGTGGCTGCAAAAATGGCATTGAGCACTGCAGGCGCTGCCACGGCAATGGTTGGCTCGCCGACGCCACCCCAAAAGCCGCCCGACGGCATGATGACCGTGTCAACCTTCGGCATCTCGTCCATTTTCAGCATCTGGTAAGTGCTGAAGTTTTCCTGTTCAACCCGGCCATCCTTGATGGTGATTTCCCCATACAGCGCTGCAGACAGGCCGTAAACAAAAGAGCCTTCCACCTGCGCCTCGATTTGCTGTGGGTTGACGACGTGGCCGGAGTCAGTCGCTGCCGTGATGCGGTGGACAGTGAGCTTGCCTTCGTCGCTGACCGATACCTCTGCGCACGCGGCGACATAGCTGCCAAAACCCATGGTCTGGCACAGGCCATGAAAGTGACCCTTGGGCAGCGGCTTGCCGTAACCGGCTTTGTCTGCCGCTGCGTTGAGTACCGCCAGGTGCCTCGGGTGATTGGCCATCAATTTGCGCCGCAGGGCCAGCGGGTCTTGCTGCGTAGCCAGTGCGATTTCATCAATGAACGATTCGAGGTAAATCGCATTTTGATTCAGGTTGACGCCGCGCCAGAACCCAGGTGGCACCGACGGGTTGCGCATGGCGTGGTCGATCAGCAGATTGGGGAAACTGTAGCCAATGGCTGCGTCGTTCGTTCCTGCCGCGTTCAGCCCCTGAAACACCACGGGGTCTTTGCCATTGACGACGCTTTGCGGTGCCAGGCCTGCCAGGATGGATTGCCCCGAGATGCGCATGTGCAGCCCTGTGATGTTGCCTTGTGCATCCAGACCTGCAGTCATCTTGCACTGGGTGATGGGGTGGTATTTGCCATGCAGCATGTCTTCTTCACGCGACCAGATCATCTTGATCGGCGTGCCCGGCATTTCTTTGGCGATCAGCACTGCTTGCCGGATGTAGTCGGTCGCGCCACGCCGGCCAAAGCCGCCGCCCAGGTGTAGTTTGTACACATCACATTGCGCGGCAGGCAGGCCGGCGGCTTCGGTACATGCCGCAAACGCGGCCTCGCCGTTTTGCGTAGGCGCCCACACTTCACAGCGTGTGGGAGTCCACTTCGCCGTGGCGTTCATGGTCTCCATCGTGGCGTGGTTCTGGTGCGGGTATGAATACACCGCTTCCAATTTGCGTGCGCTGGCGGCAATGGCGGCTTTTGCATCGCCATTGGCGTTGCCTACGACCGCATCCGATGCATCCAGACCGGCTTTTAAAACTGCAGAAAAGCTCTCGCTCGACAGTTTTTCATTCGGGCCGTTGTCCCAGACGATGGAAAGTGCATCCAGGGCCGTCTTGGCGCGCCACCAGGTATCAGCAATCACGGCGACCGAGGTATCACTGACGCGCACCACTTTTTTGACACCTGGACGTTTTTCAATCGCACTCGCGTCAAAACTTTTGAGCTTGCCGCCAAACACCGGGCAGTCTTTAATCGCTGCGTTCAGCATGCCCGGCAACACCAGATCAGAGGCAAAAATCTGTTTGCCTGTGGTTTTGTCAACTGTGTCCAGCCGTGCCAGACGCTTGCCGGCAAGTTTCCAGTTTTTAGGGTCTTTGAGTGCAACCTCGCCGGGTGGGGTGACTTTAGCCGCCGCCAGTGCGACCTTGCCATAGGTTGTGGTGCGGCCTGTGGGCGTGTGTGTGATCACACTGTTGGCTGCGCTGCACTGGTCAGCGGGCACTTTCCATTCGTCGGCGGCGGCTTGCACCAGCATCATGCGGGCAGTTGCACCGCCCTTGCGGACATAGTCTTGCGACTGGCGAATGCCCTGTGAGCCGCCTGTACCAAAGTTGCCCCAGACGCGGTTGCGTGCCAGGCTCTGTCCGGGTGTGGGGTACTCAGTGGTGACCTTGGCCCAGTTGCAATCCAGTTCTTCGGCAACAAGCTGTGCCAGCCCGGTCAGGGTGCCCTGACCCATTTCAGAGCGGGCAATCCGGATAACAACGGTGTCATCCGGGTTCACCACCACCCAGGCGTTGACTTCCGGTGCGCGCTCTTGTGCGCGTGCCGAGCCTGCCAGTGGAATGTGAAATGCAACGACCAGGCCAGTGGTTGCGGTGGCACCGATAAAGCTGCGGCGAGACAGATGGGTGAGTGAGTTGCTGGCGGTTTTCACGTGGTGCTCCCGTCGGTGTGTTGAATAGCCAGCGCTGCGCTTTTGGTGTTGCCACCTTGAGCCGCCACCTTGATTCCAGCACGTATGCGGTTGTAGGTGCCGCAGCGGCAAATGTTGGTCATGGCCTCATCAATCTGTGCGTCCGTGGGGTTGGGCGTGACCTTGAGCAAGGCGCTGGCCGCCATCAACATGCCGGATTGGCAGTAGCCGCATTGCGGCACGTCGACTGCCACCCAGGCTTTTTGCAGCGGGTGGCTGCCGTTTGGCGAGAGGCCTTCAATCGTGACGATTTTTTCGGTTTCACCCACACTGGAAACTGGGCGTAAGCAGCTGCGCGCAGGCACGCCGTCGATGTGTACGGTGCAGGCACCGCACTGTGCTATGCCGCAGCCGTACTTGGTGCCGGTCAGGCCAAGTTGCTCTCGAATGACCCATAGCAGGGGTGTATCAGCTTCGGCTTCAAATTGCCGGACTGCGCCGTTCACGTTTAGTTGCGCCATTCAAGTCTCCTCGTTGGGGTAATAAATTGCTGTTCTCGCCGAAACGATATTAGCCGTGCCTGCGCTTGAGTGCAACGGGACATGTCATAGCTGAGCAGAGCGCTTGCGGGTTGTTCGGGCTGTTCATGTTGCCCTTGATACGGACGACGGCAGGTGACGGTTTGTCTTGATCATTGAGGAGTCTCTTGTTAACAGGCCGCCAGCCGCGCCCGGATCAGATCATCCAGCGTGTCAATATCTGTCACGCATCCAGCGTCTTCTACTCTCAATTTGATAGCTGTATAGGCAGCCAATACGCTGGCTGCGCCCTGATCTCCCTTCAAAACCAGCAATGCATCCCGGCAATCTGACGCAAAGCGTACGGGATGACCACGCCGGCCCTCAAAGAAGGGAGCTAGCACCTGTCCGGTCATGGTTGCCTGGGCTATTTGCAACAGGGTTTCGGGTCGTATCAGCGGCAGGTCAGCGGGCAATACCATCCACCCACCCTGCGAGTTGCAGGTAGCCTGAACAGCCGCTGCAATGCTGTCACCCATACCGGGATGACCCCTGTCTTCCAGATGCCACGCCAGGCCAGTGCTTCGTACCGCATCGAGGGTGGTCTGTAACACCGTTCGCCCATGCAGGTCCGCCTGCAACTTGTGTGTCGTGCCGCCCGAGGCTAAAAAGCGCTCACCCCTACCAGAGGCAAGCACCAAAACGGTCGGGGTATATAGCTCAGGCAACGGCGCAACCAGACAGAGATGGTGCTGGTGATGGCGCTGTCAGCGCCAGCGCGTTTTTGACCTGTACGATTTGCGCGACGATGGACACTGCAATTTCGGCAGGGGTACGGGCACCGATGGCCAAGCCTACCGGGCCATGCAGGCGGTCAAGGGATTCGGGCGATATATCGAAATGCTCGGCAAGTCGCTGTTTACGCGCGGTCTGGTTGCGTCTGGAGCCCAAAGCGCCCACGTAAAACGCGTCAGAGCCCAGAGCCTCCAGCAAAGCCATGTCATCGAGCTTGGGGTCATGGGTCAATGCGACGATGGCTGTGTGTGCATCCGGCTCCAATTGGCGTACGACATCGTCCGGCATGCCTTCGATGCGCTGCACACCGGGTGTGCTGCCTAGCGTCGCCAGGTACTCCTCACGGGGGTCGCACACGAGCACCTCAAAGTCCAGGGCAATCGCCATACTGGCCACAGCCTGTGACAGCTGACCGGCACCGATCAGCAAAAGACGCCAGCGGGGGCCAAACAAGGTCGTCAGTGTGGAGCCATCAAACTGCATGGACTGACCTCGCAAGGCTGGTGCGAGCGTGACAACACCCGTGGACAGCGTCAGGGTGCGTGCCACCAGCTGGTGCGAGCCGGCACTGTCCAGAATCGCCTGGACCCACGCGGTCTCATGCAAAGGTTCCTGAACCAGACGCAAAGTGCCACCACAAGGCAATCCGAAGCGGGCCGCTTCGTCTTTGGTGACGCCATATGCCAGCATGCAGGGCAGGCCGTTGTGGGCATTCGCCTGGCTTTGCCCGCTTTGCCCCATGGACTGCTTCGTGCGGGCGATCAGGTCGTCTTCCACGCACCCGCCCGATACGGAACCACTGACCACACCATCCCCGCGAACCGCAAGAAGAGCCCCCGGCGGGCGCGGAGCGCTGCCCCAGGTTTCCACCACGGTGATCAGTGTGACGGTGTGTCCGGCATGTTTCCAGGCCAGGGCATCGTTCAAAACGCGCAGGTCAAGACTTTCCAAGTAGAGCCTCCAGAAATGGGATTCAGATTAACGCCGCAAATGCTGGCTCAGTTTACTCAATCCGGGGTGATTCGTGATGCCGTCATCCCAAATCCAGCGGATTGAGGCGAACTCATGATCGATGGCGTGGCCAGCTTCAACAGTATCAAAGCGCTCAAGGCAGCCCAGTTGCAGGCAGCGCGCCAGCAAGGCCGCTGTTAAGCTCGGCGCACGCATGGCAACCCCCACTTTCAAAGAGCTGACCCACCAGCGCGCATTCATGCGCATGTGGTTTGCAAGACTGTCTGGCACCACCGGTAACCAGATGCTGATGGTGGCTGTTGGCTGGCAGATGTATGAGCTGACGGGCAGCGCCTGGGACCTCGGGCTGGTGGGGCTGTACCAGTTTTTACCCGCTTTACTGTTAACGCTGGTGGCGGGCCATGTGGCGGACCGGTTGCATCGTGGCCGCATCATCGCGGCCTGTCTGGTCACGCAGGCGCTGGTGGCACTGATTCTGGTGGCGGCCACGCAGGGCTGGGGCGCTGCGACCAGCTGGGCATCGCGTGAGTTGCTGCTGGGTGTTTCGGTCATGCTGGGGGTGGTGCGGGCTTTTCAAATGCCGGCGCAGCAGGCTCTGACACCGATGCTGGTGCCACCGGCCATGCTGCCACGCGCCATGGCATTCAGCTCGGCGGGCATGCAGGCGGCTGTGATTGGCGGGCCGGCTCTGGGTGGCGTGATTTTTGTGGCCGGTGCCACAGCGGTGTATGCCGCCTGCGCTGCGCTGTTTGCCACAGGCTGCCTGTTGGTATCTGGTGTTGAGTATGAACACGCGCCGCCGCCACGCGAACCGGTGACACTGCGCACCCTGCTGGCAGGCGCCGAATTTGTGTGGCAGCGCAAGGCCTTGCTGGGCGCGGTGTCGCTGGACTTGTTTGCGGTGCTGCTGGGCGGTGCCACCGCACTGCTCCCCATATTTGCCAAAGACATCCTGCACGTTGGGCCGTGGGGGCTGGGCCTGCTGCGTGCGGCCCCGGCTGCCGGTGCCCTGGTGGTGTCGGTGCTGTTGACGCGCTGGCCCCTGTCGCGCCGTGTGGGCCACACCATGCTGGCTGCAGTGGCGCTCTACGGCCTGTGCATGCTGGTGTTTGGCCTGTCCACCCATTTTGTGCTGTCCCTGGTGGTGCTGGCGATCTCGGGCGGCGCAGACATGGTGAGCGTGGTGGTGCGCCAGACACTGGTGCAGCTGGAAACACCGAACGAGATGCGCGGCCGGGTTAGCGCCATCAACTCGGTGTTTATTGGTGCGTCCAACCAGCTGGGCGAGTTTGAATCAGGCGCTACCGCCGCGCTGATGGGGCCGGTAGGCTCGGTGGTGGCGGGTGGTGTGGGCACGCTGCTGGTGGCGGCGCTGTGGTTCAGGTGGTTTCCGGCGCTGGCACACCGGGACCGGATGGTGGGTTAGAGGCGGTGTGTCGCGTCAGGCAGTGTTCTTTGCTGACTTGACCACCACCCACCTCAAAATCCGCCTACCGCGCCTGATTGGCCCGTATCCGGTTCACATCGAGCGGCGACACTACACTGGCCTGGTTGCCCCAGCTGCTGCGAATATGCGTCAGCACAGCGGCGATGTCGCTGTCGTCGAGTACCAGCACAAAAGGCGGCATGCCAAAGGGGCGAGGGTTGCCCTGGGTGGCAGGTGCGTAACCACCTTTGAGCACAATCTGCACCAGATTCGACGTTTGCGACATCAGCACGGCGCGGTTACCCGCCAGGGCCGGGTAGGCGTTGGGAACACCTTTGGCGTCGTCGCCGTGGCACTGGGCGCAATGCTGCTCGTAAAGCTTGGCACCGCGTGCCGCAACCACCACGGGAACAGTCGTCACCAGGGCTGATGGGGATGTGGCCATCACGGCAATATCACTGGTACCTGCCGCGCTGGTGGTTGTGCCCGATGGTGCCGCTCTGCCCAGAAATTTCAAATAGCTTGCCATCGCACTCAAGTCTTGCGGGCTGAGGTATTGCGTGCTGCCCAGTACCACTTCAGTCATCGGACCGTTGACCGAGGCGCGCGGCGAGACACCGTCTCTGAGCAGCCGCACGATCTCTTGTTCGCTCCAGTCGCCTACACCCGCCTCATGCGGAGATGTCAATGAAGGGGCATACCAGTTCTGGACTGGTATCAGGCCACCGCCCAGGTCAGGACCGTCGGTGGCACCCAGCGCATTGCGGGCGGTGTGGCAGGCGCTGCAGTGGCCCAGGCCATTGACCAGATAGGCACCACGGTTCCAGGCCGCATCGCGCGACGCGTCAGGCTTGTACGACTCAGGCCTGAAGTACAGCGCGCGCCAGACGGCCAGCGCGGCTTGCGACTGGTACGGAAAGCGCAGGGCGTGCGCCTGGTTGGCCTGCGATACAGGCGTCAAGCTTTTGAGATAGGCCAGCAGGGCATCCGAGTCCTCACGCGTGACCTGGGTGTAGCTGGTGTACGGAAAGGCCGGGTACAGCAGGCGGCCGTCTTTGGATCGCCCGTTGTGCATGGCGCGCCAGAAATGCGCTGGCGACCAGCTGCCAATACCGGTGGTGTTGTCAGGCGTGAGGTTGGAGGTATAGACCGTGCCAAACGGCGTGACAATGCCGCGACCTCCGGCATAGCTGGCCCCGCCGCGTGCGGTGTGACAGGCCATGCAGTTGCCGGCTCTTGCGAGGTAGGCGCCGCGCTCGACCAGGGCGCTGTTGGACGCTGCAGACAGTGCAGCCGTTACAGTCGGGGTCAGGTCAGGTTCACCACGCGTGTTGAGAAACCAGACCAGCGTTGCCAGGCCAAGCAGGCTCCCGGCTGCAGCCAGCATGATTTTTTTAAGCGCGCTCATGGCTTGGCCGCCAGTGGTGCGCTACCGCAATCCATCGCTTTCGCGCCGCTGGCCAGGGCCGGCAGCATGGACGCGGGTTTGCTGCTGGCAGGCAGTGGCTGGGCAGCCAGCCAGCTGGCCACAGCATTGATGTCTTCCTCACCCAGACGCGCCACCACGGCCTTCATGCAGTCCGGGGCGTGGGCACGGCGCTGGCCGTTTTTCCAGGCCCCCAGCTGCGCATTGAGGTAGTCACGCGGCAAGCCCAGCAGGCCCGGCACGTAGGGAGCCACACCTGTCAGCGCGGTGCCGTGGCATTGCATACAAGCGGGCACCTGGCGGGACGCGTCACCCAGGCTGACCAGCTGCTTGCCGCGCGCCAGCACGTTGGCTGGTGCTGCGGCTGCCAGCGGGGCCGGGTAGGGCACTTCAAGCGCAGAGAAATACTGCGCGATCTCCAGCAGGTAGGCATCGCTCAGAGGATCGACCATCTGCGTCATCAGGCCATAGTGACGCCTGCCATCGCGAAAATTAACCAGCTGGTTGTACAGGTAGCCCGCCGGTTTGCCCGCCAGACGCGGGTAGTAGCCATCCGGTGCCGCGCGGCCTTGCGGCCCGTGGCAGGCTGTGCAAGCCAGCGTACGCTGGGCGATGGTGTCTTCAAAAGGGGCTGTGGCCGCATGGGCAGTTGCAAAAAAACAGAGTAGGCCCGCTGTCACCACGCGTGAAAAATACAAAATCGTCAACATCCCGCCATCATGCCCGATGCGGAGAAGCCCTTGAAAAACCGGACAAGGTCAATTGCATGACGAAATCGGCCCTCGGGGCAGTATTGGAGTGCGCTACCAGCTATCAAAAACATAGCTAATGGCCGGTCATGAAAAAGCATTCACTGTTGCCCGTCAAGGGCCGCAGGCACTTGTATAGCGTGTCTTCCAGGTCACAGAACAGGGCTGGCGCTTGCCGCTGACGCGCTGCCGCACCCCGTCTGACCCCGCCCGTATTACCTGTTCCTGCTGTACGCCCAATAGGGCTTTTGATAGACGGGCGATGTAGGCTACGCATAAACTCTGGGTCTTAACCGATGGCTTTGAAAGGCTCAGGCTTATGGATTTCACAGTGGGCGTTTTACTCGGCACGTTTTTGTTGTCGATCGTGGCGCTGTTTATTTTTATCTGGTCGATGTCAACCGGTTTGTTCGGCGACGGCACGGTGGCAGCGCAGCAGATTTTTGCGCCTAACGAGTTGGGTCAGACCGAAGACCCGGCTGCAACAGCTGCACAAAAAGACAAGCTGCAGCGCGCCATGGACCCGCAGGACGAAGCGTTGACCATGACGCAGGCCGAGCAGGACACGCGCAGCCGGGCTGACCAATCCACCTCGCTGGTGGTGGGGGTTTGTCTGACCATGGCGGTGGTCTGGCTGGTGCTGGCCTCGTTTGCAGGGCTGATCTCGTCCATCAAACTGCATGCGCCCGACTGGTGGGTGCAGTACGAATGGCTGACGTTCGGACGCATCCGGCCGATTCACCTGAACATGGTGGCGTACGGCTGGTGTTCCATGGCCGGTATCGGTGTGGCGATCTGGATGATTCCCCGCTTGCTTAAAACCGAGCTGGTAGGCGCAAAGTACGCGCTGGTGGGCGGCGCGTTGTGGAGCGCGGGTGTCATTGCAGGTTCCATAGCCATAGGCATGGGTTACTCGGATGGGCTGGAGTGGCTGGAGTACCCGTGGAAAATAGACATCTTGCTGGTGGTTGCGGGGGCGCTGGTAGGCTTTCCTTTATGGCTTACCTTGCTCAAGCGAAAAGTCAAGCATCTGTATGTATCGGTCTGGTATATCGCTGCGGGTCTGCTGTGGTTTCCCGTTTTGTTTTTGATTGCCAACATTCCCGGTTTGCACTTTGGCGTGCAGCAGGGCATCGTGAACTGGTGGTTTGGCCACAATGTGCTGGGCCTGTGGTTTACGCCACTGGCGCTCGCCGCGGCCTACTATTTCATTCCCAAGGTATTGGGCAAGCCGATTCATTCCTATAACCTGTCGCTGCTGGGGTTTTGGTCGCTGGCGTTTTTCTACAGCCAGGTCGGCGGTCACCACCTGATTGGTGGCCCGGTACCCTCATGGCTGGTCACGATTTCAATTGTGCAAAGCATGATGATGCTGATTCCCGTGTTTGCGGTCGCCGTGAACCAGCACATGACCGTACTGGGCAACTTCAGGGCGCTGTTTTATTCACCCACCCTGCGCTTTATTGTGCTGGGTGCCATGATGTACACCGCCGCATCGGTACAAGGCTCGCTGGAGGCACTTCGCGCCGTGAACACCGTGACCCACTTCACGCACTACACGGTGGCCCACGCGCACCTCGGTTTGTACGGGTTTTTCACGATGGTGATGTTTGGCTCGATTTACTTCATCATGCCGCGCGTGATGAACTGGGAATGGCCTTATCCGCGCCTGATCTCACTGCACTTCTGGCTGGTGCTGGTGGGTTTCGCGATTTACTTCATCGGTTTGTCGATCGGTGGCTGGTACCAGGGCCTGGCCATGCTGGATGAAAAAACACCCTTCATGCAGTCAGTGGCCCTGACCATTCCCTACCTGAAGGCACGCTCGATTGGCGGAGGCTTGATGACACTCGGGCATCTGGTTTTTGCGGCGCACTTTTTTGTGATGGGCTGGAAGTTCGGACCCAGCCGGCTGGGGGCTGCGCTGCTGCAGCCACGACTGCTGGGCCGATATGCAGGCAAGGTGACAACATGAGCACGGGAAAAAGTTTTTGGGAAATGGACGAGCTGCGCATCATTACAGGTGCCATGGTGATCCTGAGTGGGGCAACGGCGTTGATGGTCGTGGTGCCTTACTTGCTGCTCAAAGGGGTAGAGGCACCTGCCGCGCTCAAACCTTACACCAACACGCAATTGGCAGGCAGGCAGGTCTATATTGCCAACGGGTGTGTGTACTGCCACTCCCAGCAGCCGCGTGACATCAAGCAGGCACCGGATACCCTGCGGGGCTGGGGCAGGGCGTCGGTGGCGGCAGACTATGCGTACGACACGCCGCATCTGCTGGGCACCATGCGCACCGGGCCAGATTTGTTCAACATCGGCGCTCGCCAGCCCAGCAAAGACTGGCATCTGGGCCATCTGTACCAGCCGCGTGCGTACACGCCTGGCTCCATCATGCCGTCTTACCCGTTTCTGTTTGAAGTCCGGCAGGGTCAGGCCAGGCCGGGTGATACCGTGATCACGCTGCCGCCTGCGTTCGCCAAACCGGGGGAGGTCGTTGTGGCCAAACCCGAGGCATTGGCGCTGGTCAACTACCTGATTGGTCTGGACCATACGTATGTGCCCCTGCCAGCATTGCCTGCCCCGGCGGCGAAAGGCAAGCCATGAGCAACGAATCCAAAAAAAGAGCAGCCAACGCGCAGCGCCAGCGCGAAAACGAAGACCCCAACGAAAGCAACCGGCCACTGCCGTGGTTTCTGGTCATGTCGCTCGGTGCGATGGCAATGTGGGGCGCGTTTTATATTGTAAGCACGCCTTCGGGCGATGACTCGGCTTACGGAGACCAGCGTACGGTGGCAGACCTGAGGCCAGTAGTGGCGGTTGCGGGCGCTGCTCCAGCGGTGGACGGCAAACAGCTGTTTGGTGCCAAATGTGCCGCTTGTCACCAGGGTAGCGGCTTGGGCGTGGCGGGTGTGTTTCCCCCATTGGCAGCGTCTGAATGGGTGATTGGTGACGAGAAAATACTGGCCAATATTCTGCTTCACGGCGTGAACGGTGAAATGGTTGTCAAAGGCAACAAATACAACGGTGCCATGCCGGCCTGGAATACGCTCAGCGATGATGAACTGGCAGCAGTGCTGACCTACATCCGCTCGGACTGGGGAAACGCCGCCCCGCCGTTAAAAGCAGAGACCATCAAAAGCCAGCGTGAACTGACGAAATCCCGAAAAGAGCCTTACAACGGTGGATCAGCCATCAAATCCGATTCCTGATCTCACGCTGGGCCGAACTTTCAGTGCCAGCATTCTGGTACTGATCGCAGGCCTTGTGGTGCTTTTGCTGGCCACGGGTGGTGGCCAGAGCTTTACCACCGAGACGCTTCGCAGGCAGCAGGTCATGACCCAGCCACAGCGGATTGACGCGTTCGATGTGACGGGTCCAAGGGGCCAAAAAACCAGCTTGAATACCCTGCTGGCTTCTGGCGGAAAAGTCTGGCTGGTTGATTTTGTCTATACCCGCTGCCAGACCGTGTGCTCCTCACTCGGCTCGGTTTACCAGCAACTGCAAGCGCAAATTGAAGAACGTGGGCTGCAGGCACAAGTCGGGCTGCTGTCCATCAGTTTTGACCCTGCCAATGACGATACAGCCGCCCTGTCAGCCTATGCAGAGCGCATGCGCATGAACCCGGCTATCTGGCAGATTGCCACGCTGTCCAAGTGGCAAGACCGGCGTCGCCTGCTCGACGCATTTGGCATCATGGTGGTGCCCGCGCCGCTGGGCGAGTTTGAACACAATGCTGCACTGCATGTCATGAGCAGCGATGGCCGACTGATCAGAATCATTGATTACCAGGAATTCAAATCGGCGATTGATGAAGCGCTTGCCATGGCCCAGCAAGATGCATCGGTCAAGCCCAAGAATATGCACGCGACCCGATAGGGGTTGCTCAACGATGGATGTTGTTTGATGGACAGGCTTTGATGGGCATTGGCAGTACACAACGGCATGTCAGCATGGCGGTAGTCGCCACGCTGGTCGCAGTGGCCTTGTCGGTTCCGCCGCTGCGCCGTGTGATTGAGCAAAGCATGGCCTGGCACATGGTGTTCCAGATGCCGTTGCTGGTGCTGGGCGGGTGGCTGGCCGTGCGGGTGCTGCCTTCGTATTTTTCATTTCCCAGACTGGCCGCATTCAACCAGTTTGGCCTGACAGGTTTTATGGCCGCACAGGTGATCGTGGCGTACTGGATGCTGCCCTCGGCGATTGACCGTGCCGTGGTGCTGCCGCTGGTGGACGTTTTCAAGCTGCTCACACTTTTTATCACCGGCATGCTGCTGGCCGATGCGTTCAGGCGCGCTCCTGGCGCACTGCAATTGTTTTTCATGGGCTACTGGGTGTCGATGATGGCGTGGCTGGGTATTTACTTTGCCACCACCGACCTCCGCCTGTGCAACGCCTATTCATTGCAAAGTCAAAGCAACACCGGTTGGGGCCTGCTGGCGCTCGGTATCGCGCTCGGCATGGCCTGGGCAGTCCGCCTGCTCAGTCAAAAAGCAATTCGCAATTCATAGACTCATCGATTCGTAAATTCGTAAACTCAGACAGCGCTGCATGCAATCCGTTCGCTTCACCACTGGCGGGCCTGCAAAAAAACGGCCCGACCGTCCGCCCGCCAGTCGGTAAAAGCAGGTGAGCTCAAGGATGCCGCGCTGGATGGCTTCATCAAAGCTGAATTGCTGGCCAGGGGGTGAATGCGCATGTCTGCGAGTTCGGGAATCATCCGTATTTCTGGGGGGCTGTAGGTGCTGAAATGGTCATCAATACTGCGAAGCCGGAAGCACTACCGTCAAACCCTCAAGCGCAGCAGTCAGCGTGATCTGGCAGCTCAGGCGGCTGTTGGGCTGGCGCGGCACGGCTGTGAATGCCAGCATGGCCAGCTCCTCGGCAGCAGGTGGTGGCAACATGGATGCGAAGGGCTCGGCCACCAGGACGTGGCAGGTCGCGCATGTCAGCGAGCCGCCGCAATCAGCGGCAATACCATCGATGTCACCAGCCACAGCAGCGGCCATCAGACTTTTGCCAATTCGGCCTTGCAGGCAGGTTTTACGTGCGTCAGGCGCTATGAAATTGAGAGTGATGGTGGGTTTGGCTGCAAATATAGCCATCTAGCCGCCCCCCATGGCCAGCGCCACCCGGTAAGTCATGAACGAGGCCAGATACGCCAGCCCGAACAGGTAGCCCGCAACCACCAGCGGCATGGTCCAGCCGCCAGTTTCGCGCTTGATGGTGGCCAGGGTTGACATGCACTGCGGTGCAAACACATACCAGGCCAGCAGAGAGAGGGCTGTGGCCAGGCTCCAGTTGGCGGCAATCAGCGGGCTCAGGGCTTGCGCTGTGTCGTTGGCAGTGGCTGACAAGGCATACACGGTGCCGAGCGAGCTGACAGCCACCTCTCGCGCGGCCAGGCCGGGCACCAGCGCGATGCTGATCTGCCAGTTAAAACCAATCGGCTCAAAGATCACCGCCAGCCAGCGGCCCAGCGTGCCGGCAAAACTGTATTCAATCGCCGGGCGAATCGCTCCTTCAGGCGCACCCGGAAAACTGGCCAGAAACCACAGGGCAATGGTCAACACCAAAATCACGCCGCCCACGCGTTTCATGAAAATCGTCACGCGCTGCCACAGCCCGAGGGTGACGTTGCGAATGCTGGGCATGTGGTAGTTGGGCAGCTCCATCATCAGCGTACGTGTCTGGCCGCGTGCGGTCAAACGCTTGAGCACCCAGGCCACAGCCAGCGCGCCGACGATGCCAGCAACATACAGGCCAAACAGCACCAGCCCCTGCTGCTCGAACAGGCCCCACACCTCCCGGCGTGGAATGAACGCACCAATCAATAGCGCATACACCGGCAGCCGGGCCGAGCAGGTCATGAGCGGCGCAATCAGGATGGTCACCATGCGGTCACGCGGGTTGGCAATGGTGCGGGTCGCCATGATGCCGGGAATGGCGCAGGCAAAGCTCGACAGCAGCGGAATAAACGAGCGCCCTGACAACCCGACCCCGCCCATCAGCCGGTCCAGCAAAAAAGCTGCCCGTGGCAGGTAACCCGACTCTTCCAGCACCAGAATAAAAAAGAACAGGATGATGATTTGCGGCAAAAACACAATCACGCCGCCCGCCCCGGCAATCACGCCATCGACGATCAAACTGCGCACCCAGCCCGCAGGCAACACGCCGCCGACCACGCCGCCCAGCCATTCAGCGGCGGCCTTGATGGCGTCCATTGGCAGCACAGACCAGCTGAAAACTGCCTGAAATATCAAGAACAGCACCACCGCCAGCAGGGCAGGGCCTGCAACCGGGTGCAGCACCACGCGGTCGATGCGGTCGCTCAGGGTGTGCGGAATCAGCTCGTCCAGGCCCAGGCGTTGCAAAATATCGCGTACGACTTCATGGTCAGCATCGACTGTGGTGATCGGCACCTCGTCATTTTCTGGAACGGCGGCGGCGCGCTTCCACAGCGATTCGTCGTCGAGCAGCAAGCGCAGTTCGGCATCGCCGCCGCCTTGGGTGCCCACTGTACTGACGACGGGCACGCCCAGTTCATGCGACAGTGCGATGGGGTCCACCGTGAGGCCACGCCCGCGTGCCAGGTCCTGCATGTTCACAGCCACCACGCACGGAATACCGAGGCGCTTGACGCCCAGCACCAAGCGCAGGCTGCGGCGCAAATTGGTGGCATCAACCACGCACACCACCAGATCAGGCCGTTTTTCGCCTTTTGCACGACCATACAAAACATCGTGCGTGACGCGTTCGTCAGGAGAGCGCGGGTGCAGGCTGTAGGTGCCTGGCAGGTCGAGCACGCGCAAGGCCTTGCCCGCCGGGGTGGTGAGCTTGCCCTCTTTGCGTTCGACCGTCACGCCTGCGTAATTGGCAACTTTCTGGCGGCTGCCAGTCAGCAGGTTGAACAGCGCGGTCTTGCCACAATTCGGGTTGCCCACCAGAGCCAGCAACCGGCCAGCCGGGTAGAAGTGAACGACAGACTCGGTCATACCGTGACTTCCGCTGCCAGTGGCAGCACCCGCACGCAGGCGGCTTCCACCAGCCTCAGGGCGTAAGTTGACAAGCCGACCCGCACCACCAGCGGATCGCCACCCGGCAGGCCGCGCGCCATGATGGCCACGCGCTCGCCTGACAGGAAACCGATATCCTGCAACTGGTCAGCCCACTCTGGCGCGCCTGCCGGGGCTGTCACCTTGTGAACCGTGAAAACTTCGCCAACTGCGGCGTCTGCGAGCGTCAACTCAGGCGATGGGAGGAATGGTGTGGAAGTCAATTGGGCATTTCAAACTAAAAACACAATTGATCTTAAACGATAACCATTCTCAAGTAGAGGGTTGACGCCACACCACCCTAAAAATCGCAGGTCAATATGGCCCAGGCTTTTGGCACCGGGACGATGGCCTACTCCTTGGCGACCTGCAACACCAGCTTGCCGAAGTTTTCACCATTGAAAAGCTTGAGCAGCGTCTCGGGGAAATTCTCCAGACCCTGTACAACGTCTTCCTTGCTTTTCATCGTACCCGCCTTGAGGTAGCCCGACATTTCAGCGATGCCCAGGTGGTAACGGTCAGCGTAGTCAAACACCACGATGCCTTCCATGCGCGCACGGTTGACCAGCAGTGACAGGTAATTGGCCGGGCCTTTGACCGGTGTGGTGTTGTTGTACTGGCTGATCGCGCCGCAAATAATGATGCGCGCCTTGCGGTTGATTTTGCCAAGGACCATGTCCAGAATCTCGCCGCCGACGTTGTCAAAGTAAATATCAACGCCTTTGGGACAGTGTTCTTTCAGGCCGGCACGCACGTCGCTGTTTTTGTAATCGATACAGGCATCAAAACCCAGCTCGTTGACAACCCAGTCACACTTTGCCTTGCCGCCTGCAATGCCCACGACCCGGCAACCTTTGAGTTTGGCAATCTGGCCGACCGTCTGGCCCACTGCACCCGCTGCACCAGAGACCACCACCGTCTCACCGGCTTGCGGCATGCCCACTTCCATCAGGCCAAAAAAGCCCGTCATGCCGGGCATCCCCAGCACGTTCAGCCAGGTCGTCAGCCCCAATCGCGGGTCAATCTTGAACATGCCGCTGCGTTTGACCTGTTCCTCGGGGATCAGGCAGTACTCCTGCACATCCAGCCCGGCGTTGACATAGTCGCCCACGGCAAAGGCCGGGTTGTGCGAGGCAATGACCTGGCCGACGCCGCCAGCACGCATCACGGCACCGATTTCAACCGGCGGGATGTAGCTTTTACCTTCATTCATCCAGCCGCGCATGGCTGGGTCAAGCGACAGGTAAAGCGTTTTGACCAGCACACCGCCGGGACCAGGCTCGACTACAGCCTCGGTCGTGCTGCTCCAGTTGGCGCGGGTGGGAAGGCCCACGGGGCGGCTGGCAAGGCGGATTTGGTGGTTGGTCAGGGCTGTGATGGCGGTCATGGGGGTTTCTCCACTTAAATGTTGTCTGCAAAGCCATATCGTAGCGGTGCAGTTGCTGTTAGCCAGTCGCACAAGGGATTGCAAAAAGCATACTGTTGTTCAAGCACCCCTGCATTTGCAAGTAGGGGCCGCAGGACCGGCTTTGCCGGACTGCAGGCGCAGCGGCCCCCTCGGGGGGCAGGGAGCGACACGAAGTGCGCGACCGTGGGGGCTTTGCTTTATGCTTTGACCATGAAGCTTCACAACTACTTCCGGTCATCCGCGTCTTACCGGGTCCGGATTGCGCTGGAACTCAAAGGCTTGCCCTACGACTACATCGCTGTGCATCTTGCCCGGGGCGAGCACAAAAAAGAACCTTATACAGCCCTGTCAGCCGACACACTGGTGCCGCTGCTGGAGGTCGATGGCCAGAAGCTGTCGCAGTCGATGGCCATCATTGAATACCTGGACGAAATGCACCCTGCACCGGCACTGCTGCCCGCAGACGCTGCAGGCCGCGCCAGAGTTCGCGCCCTGGCGCAGTCCATTGCCTGCGACGTTCACCCGATCAACAACCTGCGCATCCTCAAATACCTGGTCAGTGAACTCAAGCTCGATGACGAGGCTAAAAACGCTTGGTACCGGCATTGGTGCCGGGAGGGGCTTGAGGCCTTCGAGCGCCAGCTGGCGCAAGGCCCGGCATCGAATTTTTGCCACGGCGAGCTGCCCACGCTGGCGGATTGTTGCCTGGTGCCGCAAATTTTTAACGCCCAGCGCTTCAAGGTGAGCTTTGAAGGTTTGCCACGTACTCTGGCCATCTATGCGACCTGCATGGCTCTGCCGGCTTTTCAAAAAGCGCAGCCGTCGAGCTGCCCTGATTTTGAGCCTTGACTTGAAACCCGAACGTCCTGACTGGCCGGGCGACTGGCTGGTGCCCGACTGGCCTGCGCCTGCCAACGTGCGGGCTGTATTCACCACCCGGCAGGGCGGTGTTTCATACGCGCCCTTTGACAGCATGAACCTGGGCGATCATGTGGGTGACACGCCAGCGCATGTGGCGGCCAACCGCGCTGTGCTGGCACGCGCTACGGGCGTACGCAACGTGTTTTTCAAGCAGGTTCACGGCACGCATGTGGCCGCGCTGGATACAGCCATGGCAGATGGCTGCGAAGCCGATGCCTGCCTGAGCACCACAAATCAGGTGGCCTGCACCATGATGGTGGCGGATTGCCTGCCTGTGTTGCTCTGCACGGAAGACGGTTCGGTGGTGGCCGCTGCCCATGCAGGCTGGCGCGGGCTGGCGGGTAACTGCGGTGCGGCAAGTAAAGTGGGCGTGCTGGAGTCTGTGCATGCCGCTATGCAGGCTGCGGTTCAAGCTTCGGTTTATGCATCTTTTAGGCCTCCAGGGCAGCAAAAACGTGTGCTTCAAGCTATTAAAATCATAGCGTGGCTGGGTCCGTGTATTGGCCCGAGCGCGTTTGAGGTCGGGCCTGAAGTCAAAGCAGCTTTTGAAGGCAGACAGGCCGAAGCGACTCAATGCTTTAGTCATGTCGGGGTGGGCAAGTACCTGGCCAATTTGTCTGGTTTGGCGCGCCTTCGCTTGCAGGCGCTGGGTGTCACGCAGATTTACGGCAACGATGGCACAGCGCCCTGGTGTACTGCAGGCAATCCGTCAAGGTTCTTTTCGCACCGGCGCGATGCTGGCGTCCGGGGCAATGGCTTCGGCACCACGGGCCGCATGGCTGCCGCTGTCTGGCGGAATTGAGGCGCCCGGCCCGGGGCTGGCCTGCGGTTCAGCGACCACAGCGCTTTGGGCCTGATGCCGTGCCAGCTCTTCGGCGCGGCGCTTTTTACCGGCCTTGTTGCGTGCCGGTGTGCGCATCAGATAGACCACCAACGCGCAGGGGCCCAGCCCATACAGCAAAAAAGTCACCACCGCACCCAGCACGGTTCCGGTGGTGTTGGTGGCTTCAGCCACGCTCATCAAGAGCACCACATAAATCCAGGCGATGACAACCAGGTACATACAACTCCAGGAAAAACTTCAAGACCAGACACAATTTTAGAAGTCTCCTCCTAATTGCTGCGAAAATATAGCGCAACAAGCTTCGTTAACAGGCTACTCACAAACCGGGAGACACCGTGAATTCTGACGCAAACTGGACCCAGGCGGTCCAACACATGCAAGAAACCTTTGGCGCAGGCTTGCAGCAGGCCATGGGCGCTTTCGGCGGAGTCAGCCCGGCGGGTAAGCAATCGGGGCCAGCCGGGTTTCCTTCCCTGGATTTTTCCAAACTGGCACCGCCAGCCTTCCAGTCGCCTTCCCAGCCGCAGATCACGTTTGATGCGGCGCAATTACAAAAAATCCAGCAAAGCTATCTCAAAGACGCTGCCGCACTCTGGACGCAGACCCTGCAGCCCGGCGCGGCTTCAAAATCCATGCCCGACAAGCGGTTTTCTGCCGAGGCCTGGAGCGACAACCCGCTCGCCAAATTTTCTGCTGCGGCTTATTTACTCAATAGCCGTACCCTGATGGGCATGGCAGATGCGGTTGAAGGCGATGCAAAAACCAAAGCCCGTGTCCGTTTTGCGGTGGAGCAATGGATGGCCGCATCGGCACCGAGCAATTTCCTGAGCTTTAATGTTGACGCGCAGAAAAAAGCCATTGAGACCCAGGGTGAGAGCATCGCCCGCGGTATTGCC
>JBBRMH010000043.1:0-23824 GCA_038230935.1 Burkholderiales bacterium
ATCCACCATCACTTTAGCAGCGTCCCTCGCAGGATGCGCCATGACCCCCAGCGCGCAAGATATTGATCTGGCCACCAGCGCGGCCCTGAAAAGCTCCTTCCGGGCGCAGGGCGATGCCAAACTCGACCGTCTGGCGCTGGATGCCTCCAACCGCGCCTGCTCGGAGGCACAAGGCGCTGCGCTGGAAGAAAACCTGGGCAGGGCCATTGAAGCGGCCAACTTCAAGACTGTGAAGTTTCCAGCCGACGGCAAGCTGATCGGCAACTGGGCTGAAGGCGAGAAAATCGCCCAGAATGGCCGCGGCCTGACCTGGACCGACAAGGCCGATGACGCCAACGGTGGCAGCTGCTACAACTGCCACCAGATCAGCCGGGCCGAGCTGTCCTATGGCTCGATCGGCCCGAGCCTGTACAACTACGGCAAGCTGCGCGGCGTGACCGACCCGACGTCTCCCGACAGCAAACCCATCGTTGACTACACCTGGGGCAAGCTGTGGAATGCCAAGGCCTACAACGCCTGTTCGGGCATGCCACGCTTTGGCCACGCCGGTATTTTGACCGAGCAGCAGCTGCGCGACGTGATGGCCCTGCTGCTGGACCCCAAATCGCCTGTGAACCAGTGAGTTAAGGGTATTTTAGGTTGCTAAGGCATTAAAGACGGGCACTATGCGCTATTAAATCAATAGTAAACATGCCTTTTCAATAGACCATTTCCAATTGATTTTCAGACGTACGCGTCGAGGTGTGTAGTGCCATGAATCTGTCTCGTCGCGAGTTTTCAAGTGTCGTGGCGGCCGCGCTGGCCGCTGGTTTTCCGCTCCAGCGCGAGGCCAGGGCTGCCGAGGCTGGTGGCCTGTACAGCGTGCCGCGCACGGGCAATGTGCATTTGCTGCACATGACCGATTGCCACGCCCAGCTGCTGCCCAGTTATTTCCGGGAGCCGTCTGTCAATCTGGGGGTGGGAGCCATGCAGGGTCAGTCGCCGCATCTGGTTGGCGAGCATCTCTTAAAAGCCGCCCAGCTCAAGTCTGGCAGCGCCCAAGCCTACGCTTTCACCAGCCTGAATTTTGAACGCGCAGCGCGCCAGTACGGCAAAGTGGGTGGTTTTGCACACCTGGCCACGCTGGTCAAACAGCTCAAGGCGGGGCGACCCGGCGCTTTGCTGCTGGACGGTGGCGACACCTGGCAGGGCAGCGCCACGGCACTGTGGACGCAGGGCCAGGACATGGTCGATGCAGCCAAATTGCTGGGCGTTGATGTCATGACGGGCCACTGGGACTTCACTTATGGCGAAGAGCGCATCAAAAAAATCGTCGAAGGTGACTTTGCGGGCAAGGTTGACTTCATTGCCCAGAACGTCAAAACCAGCGATTTTGGCGATGCCGTTTTCAAGCCCTATGTGCTCAAGGAAATGAACGGCGTGGTGATTGCCATCGTCGGCCAGGCTTTCCCGTACACGCCGATTGCCAACCCCGGATGGCTCACGCCGAACTGGACTTTCGGCATTCGTGAAACCGAGATGCAGGAGACCGTCAACGAAGCGCGTGCCAAGGGTGCGCAAGCGGTGGTGCTGCTCAGCCACAACGGGATGGACGTTGACCTGAAAATGGCCTCGCGGGTCACGGGCATTGATGTCATTTTGGGTGGCCACACGCATGACGGCGTGCCAGTGCCTGTGGTGGTCAAAAACCCAGGTGGCCAGACTGTGGTGACCAACGCGGGCAGCAATGGCAAGTTTCTGGGCGTGCTGGACCTGGATGTCAAAGGCAAAACCGTCACCGGTTTTAACTACCGGTTGCTGCCCGTGTTCTCAAACCTGTTGCCTGCAGACGCCGCCATGAGCGCGTTGATTGCCAAAGGACGCGCACCGTACGAGGACAAACTGGCTGAAAAGCTGGCAGTCACCGAAGGCACGCTGTACCGCAGGGGCAACTTCAACGGCACGTTTGACCAGTTGATTCTGGATGCGCTGATGGAGGTGCGAGGCGCTGAAATCGGGTTTTCGCCCGGCTTTCGCTGGGGCACATCCTTGCTGCCCGGCCAGGCCATCACCCGGGAGCACCTGATGGACCAGACTGCCATCACCTACCCTTGGACCACGCTCGTTGATATGCGCGGCGAGACGATCAAAACGATTCTTGAAGACGTGGGCGACAACCTCTTTAACCCCGACCCGTACTACCAGCAGGGCGGGGACATGGTGCGCACCGGCGGGCTGACCTATACCTGCGAGCCCGGCGCAAAGATGGGCGCGCGGATTCAGAACATGCGCCTGAATGGCCAGCTGATTGAATCTGACAAAACCTACAAGGTAGCGGGTTGGGCACCTGTGGCCGAGGCCAGCAAAAACGCCGGACCGCCGATCTGGGAGGTGGTTGAGACCTACCTCAAGGCCAAAAAAGTCATCCAGCCCGTCAAGCCGAACACGCCTGCGCTGGTGGGCGTCACTGGTAATCCGGGTCTGTCTTTGTAGCACCAGAGACCTGAAAAGTGGCCGGTATGCCTGTGGTTATTCCATAAGCGCATGACTTTGAAGGTCTGCCTGTAACAGTTCAGTGGCACAATCCCAGTTGTTTCTGAAGGCCCTTCCTTGCCACAGTCGCATCCGCCAATCGGTTCAGCCGTGCTCGCGGAAGGTTTATGTAACCGGCTATTTACAAACAAGCGTTTGTGAGTAGTCCACTAATGTTTCCCAAAGGGAAACGGAGGTCAGCGCAAATGAGTTCAGTCCCCCAGACGCCCGGCGCGTCAGTTTATTCCGCCTATTCTGGCAATTCCTATCTCTTTGGTGGCAACGCACCGTATGTCGAAGAGATGTACGAGAACTACCTTGAAAACCCCGGCAGCGTGCTGGACAGCTGGCGCGAGTATTTCGATGCGTTGCAGCATGTCGCTGCGGTCGATGGCACCAACGCCAAAGACGTTCCGCACTTGCCGGTTGTCAACGCGTTTGCAGAGCGTGCCAAAAGCGGTGAAACCCGCGTGGTGGTTGCCAGCGTAGACCTGGAAATGGGCCGCAAGCGCACAGCGGTACAGCAGCTGATTTCGGCTTACCGCAATGTCGGTGCCCGCTGGGCCGACCTGGACCCACTCAAGCGGACCGAGCGCGACAAAATCCCCGAACTGGAGCTGTCTTTTTACGGTTTCAGTGATGCCGATCAGGAAACGGTCTTCAACACCAGCAACACCTTCTTCGGCAACGAAACCATGAGCCTGCGCGAGCTCATGAACGCCCTGCGTGAGACCTACTGCGGCACGATCGGTGCCGAGTACATGTATGCAACTGACCAGAACCAGAAGCGCTGGTGGCAGCAAAAACTTGAATCCATCCGCAGCAAACCCAAACTCAGCAAAGAAAAAAAGCTCCACATTCTGGACCGCCTGAGCGCAGCCGAAGGGCTGGAGCGCTTTTTGCACACCAAATACGTGGGCCAAAAACGCTTTTCACTCGAAGGCGGCGAGAGCTTTATTGCCAGCATGGACGAGCTGATCCAGCGCGGTGGTGAAGTCGGCGTGCAGGAAATCGTGATCGGCATGGCCCACCGCGGACGTCTGAACGTGCTGGTTAACTCGCTGGGCAAAGTGCCCGCCGACCTGTTTGCCGAGTTTGACCATACTGCGCCAGAGGACCTGCCGAGTGGCGACGTGAAATACCATCAGGGTTTTAGCTCCGACGTGACAACGCCAGGCGGCCCCGTGCATTTGACACTGGCCTTTAACCCGTCGCACCTTGAAATCGTCAATCCGGTGGTTGAAGGCTCGGTACGTGCCCGCATGGACCGCCGGGCAGACCCCAAGGGCTTGCAGGTGTTGCCCGTGCTGGTCCACGGTGACGCGGCGTTCGCCGGGCAGGGTGTGGTCATGGAGACCCTGGCACTGGCCGAAACCCGTGGCTACTTCACGGGCGGCACGGTGCACCTGGTGATCAACAACCAGATTGGTTTTACCACCAGTGACCCGCGCGATAGCCGCTCCACGCTGTACTGCACGGACGTGGTCAAGATGATTGAAGCACCGGTGCTACACGTCAACGGTGACGATCCTGAAGCCGTGGTGCTTGCGACCCAGCTGGCGCTGGAGTTCCGCATGGAGTTCCACAAAGACGTGGTGGTGGACATCATCTGCTTTCGCAAACTCGGCCACAATGAGCAGGACACCCCGGCGCTGACCCAGCCGCTGATGTACAAAAAAATTGCCCAGCACCCCGGCACGCGCAAGCTGTACGCTGACAAGCTGCAGGCCCAGGGCATGGGCGAGACCCTGGGTGACGACATGGTCAAAGCCATGCGTGCCGCGCTGGACGCAGGCAAAAGCACGTTTGACCCGGTGTTGACCAATTTCAAAAGTACCTACGCCGTCGATTGGAGCCCGTACCTCGGCAAGAAATGGACAGATGCTGGCGATACCGCCATTCCCATGGCCGAGTGGAAACGCCTGGCACAAAAAATCACAACCATCCCGGCTACCGTGACGCCGCACAACCTGGTCAAGAAGGTGTATGACGACCGCGCTGCCATGGGGCAGGGTGACATTCCGGTGGACTGGGGCATGGGCGAGCACATGGCGTTTGCATCGCTGCTCGCCAGTGGTTACCCGATACGTCTGTCAGGCGAAGATAGCGGGCGCGGCACCTTTAGCCACCGCCATGCCGTGATTCACGACCAGAACCGTGAAAAATTTGACACCGGCACCTATGTGCCTCTGCAAAACGTGGCTGACAAACAGGCCCCGTTTGTCGTCATCGACTCGATTTTGAGCGAAGAAGCCGTGCTGGCTTTTGAGTACGGTTACGCGTCGAATGACCCCAACACGCTGGTGATCTGGGAAGCCCAGTTTGGTGACTTTGCCAATGGCGCGCAGGTCGTGATTGACCAGTTCATCGCCTCGGGTGAAGTCAAATGGGGCCGCGTCAATGGCATCACTTTGATGCTGCCGCACGGCTATGAAGGCCAGGGGCCGGAGCACTCATCGGCCCGGCTTGAGCGTTTCATGCAGCTGTCGGCTGACACCAACATGCAGGTGGTGCAGCCGACGACTGCCAGCCAGATTTTTCATATTTTGCGTCGCCAGATGGTGCGCAATTTGCGCAAACCGCTGGTCATCATGACGCCAAAATCCTTGCTGCGGGCCAAGGATGCAGCCTCGCCTTTGAGTGAGTTCACCAAAGGCAGCTTCCAGACGGTGATTCCTGAAAACAAGGAAGAAGTCATTAAAAAAGCCGACAAGGTGCGCCGCGTTGTGGCTTGCTCGGGCAAGGTTTATTACGATCTGGCCAGAAAGCGCGAAGAAAAAGGCATTGAAGACGTGGTGCTGCTCAGGGTGGAGCAGCTCTACCCCTTCCCGCACAAGGCTTTTGCAGCTGAGCTGAAAAAGTACCCGCACGCCACTGACGTTGTGTGGTGCCAGGATGAGCCGCAGAACCAGGGTGCCTGGTTCTTCGTGCAGCATTACATCCACGAGAACATGAGCGATGGCCAGAAGCTGGGTTATTCCGGTCGCGCTGCATCCGCATCGCCTGCCGTGGGTTATTCGCACCTGCATCAGGAACAGCAAAAAGCACTGGTTGATGGCGCGTTTGGCAAGCTCAAGGGCTTTGTGCTGACCAAGTAAGCACTTGCAAGCCCAGCACGCCCCCCTCATATAAAAACAAGTTTTGAAAGAATCCAAATGGCTATCGTAGAAGTCAAAGTGCCCCAGCTGTCCGAGTCGGTGGCTGAAGCCACCATGCTGCAGTGGAAAAAGAAAGTCGGCGATGCCATCGCTGTTGATGAGATATTGATTGAAATCGAGACTGACAAAGTCGTGCTTGAAGTGCCTGCACCGTCTGCTGGCGTGCTGGTAGAGCTGGTGGTTGCCGACGGCGCTACGGTGGCTGCGGAGCAGGTGATTGCCAGAATTGACACGGAAGGCAAAGCGGGTGCCGCTGCTGCGCCTGCTGTTTCATCAGCACCTGCAGCAGCGGCTCCGGTTGCAGCGGCTGCGACAGCGCCCGCTTCTGGCGGCGCCATGGCAGGCGTGCCGATGCCCGCTGCTGCCAAGCTGATGGCCGACAACAATCTGGCCGCAGGTTCTGTGCCCGGCACCGGCAAAGATGGCCGCGTGACCAAGGGTGACGTGCTGAGTGCGGCAGCAGCGCCGGCTCCTGCATCGCCAGCAGCTATTAAATCAATAGCTGCTGCAGCAGTATCGATGCCAGCCCCTGCGGTTTTTCTTCCGCAAGTGGCAGCGTCTGTCAAAGTCAATGACCTGAGCGATCGCCCCGAGCAGCGCGTGCCCATGAGCCGCCTGCGCGCCCGCATTGCCGAGCGCTTGCTGCAGTCGCAATCGACCAACGCCATTTTGACGACGTTCAACGAGGTCAACATGGCTCCGGTGATGGACATGCGCAAGCGCATGCAGGAGAAGTTTGAAAAAGAGCACGGCGTCAAGCTGGGCTTCATGAGCTTTTTTGTGAAAGCTGCAGTCCATGCGCTGAAAAAATTCCCGCTGCTCAATGCCTCTGTCGATGGCAATGACGTTATCTACCACGGCTATTTCGACATTGGCATTGCGGTGGGCTCGCCGCGCGGTCTGGTGGTGCCGATTTTGCGCAATGCTGACCAGATGAGCTTTGCCCAGATTGAGAAAAAGATTGCCGAGTACGGCGTCAAGGCACGCGACGGCAAGCTGGGCATTGAAGAGATGACTGGCGGCACGTTCTCGATCAGCAATGGCGGCACCTTTGGCTCCATGCTGTCCACCCCCATCATCAACCCGCCACAGTCTGCCATTTTGGGTGTCCACGCGACCAAAGACCGGGCCGTGGTAGAAAACGGTGTCGTGGTGGTCCGCCCCATAAACTACTTTGCCATGTCTTACGACCACCGCATCATCGACGGCCGTGAAGCCGTGCTGGGTCTGGTGGCCATGAAAGACGCGCTGGAAGACCCGGCGCGGTTGTTGTTTGATATTTGAACGTCAAGCGCTTCATGTTTGCAGAATGGGATGAAGCAAAAGCGCAGAGTAACCTCATCAAACACGGTGTCTCGTTTGAAGAAGCGGACACTGCGTTTGACGATCCCCTGGCCTTGACTTTTAACGATCAACAGCATTCTGAATCTGAGGCGCGCTACGTGACTATTGGGTATTCAGCGCAATTGCGTTTGTTGCTGGTGATCAACACCGCGCGCGATGACAATATTCGTATCATCAGTGCGAGAAAAGCGACAACCGCCGAAAGGAAATTGTATGAACAGTGATTCCGAGGCTATGCGCGACGACTATTCAGAGGTGTTTGCTGGGCAGACAGGTGTGCGGGGTCAATACTTTGAGGCCGCCATGCGTGCAAAGCGGCTGGTTCGAATTGATGAGGACATTCTGAAAGCTTTTCCGACTACGCAGGAACTCAATGCTGCACTGCGAGGATTGCTTGAAGCATCCAGACACGTGCACTTGCCAACACATTGATCTTCATGGCATGGACAGGATTCTGCATCGTGAGACTACGTCATCATCTGCGGCCGTAAGGCTTTGCCGGGTTTGGTTACGATAAAGAAAGCGCTGGAAAATTCGGCAGGTTTTTGTCGTGATTGACTCGATCTCGACCCTGCGCACTTAATTTAATGGGAACTGAAATGAGTAAACAATTCGACGTCATCGTCATCGGTGGCGGCCCTGGTGGCTATATCGCTGCCATTCGCGCAGCCCAGCTGGGTTTTACTGTCGCCTGTATTGACGAGTGGAAAAATGACAAGGGTGGACCGGCTCTGGGCGGTACCTGCACCAATGTTGGCTGCATACCTTCCAAGGCGCTGCTGCAGTCCTCAGAGCATTACGAGCAGGCAAGCCACCATTTCGCAGACCATGGCATCGAGGTCAAGGGCCTGAGCCTGGACATGGACAAAATGATTGGCCGCAAAGACACCGTTGTGAAGCAGAACAACGACGGCGTTTTGTACCTGTTCAAGAAAAACAAGGTCACTTTCTTCCATGGCCGGGGTTCATTCCTGGCCGTCAAGGGCGATGGCTATGACATCCAGGTGGCTGGCGCTGCCCAGGAAGTGATTTCTGGCAAGCACATCATCGTGGCGACGGGCTCCAACGCGCGTGCGCTTGCAGGCACACCGTTTGACGAGAAAACCATTTTCTCCAACGACGGTGCGCTGCGCATGACCGTGGTGCCGAAAAAACTGTGCCTGATCGGTGCGGGTGTGATCGGGCTTGAGATGGGCTCCGTCTGGCGCCGGCTGGGTGCTGAAGTCACGGTGCTTGAAGGCCTGCCCACCTTTTTGGGCGCAGTGGACCAGCAAATTGCCAAAGAAGCGTACAAAGCCTTTATCAAACAGGGTTTGAAGATCGAGCTGGGCGTGAAGGTGGGTGACATCAAGCACACCGACCAAGGTGTCTCGGTGGCTTACACCAATGCAAAAGGCGAAGCGCTGACGCTTGAGTTTGACAAGCTGGTCATCTCGATTGGCCGGGTTGCCAACACCATTGGCCTGGCCCCCGAGGCTGTGGGTTTAGCGCTCGATGAGCGTGGTGCGATTGTGGTGGACGCTGACTGCAAAACCAACCTGCCCAACGTCTGGGCTGTCGGTGACGTGGTGCGTGGCCCGATGCTGGCCCATAAGGCAGAAGAAGAAGGCGTGGCTGTTGCAGAACGCATTGCCGGCCAGCACGGACATGTCAACTTCAACACGGTTCCATGGGTGATCTACACCAGCCCCGAGATTGCCTGGGTCGGCCAAACCGAAGAGCAGCTCAAAGCAACGGGCCGTGCCTATAAATCGGGTACCTTCCCGTTTTTGGCCAATGGCCGTGCGCGGGCAATGGGTGACACGACCGGCATGGTGAAAATGCTGGCCGATGCGGCCACTGACGAAATTCTGGGCGTGCATATTGTGGGCCCCATGGCCAGCGAGTTGATCGCTGAGTGCGTGGTGGCGATGGAGTTCCGCGCCAGCAGCGAAGACATCGCCCGTATTTGCCACGCCCACCCATCGCTGAGTGAGGCCACCAAAGAGGCCGCGCTGGCGGTTGAAAAGCGTACCCTGAACTTCTGATTCATAGCCAAAATGGCCTCTGGTGCACGTAAAGCCTGCACCAGCAGCTATTGAATGTATAGCAAGCTGGAGTGCAATTCTTTGAGTGTGAAACAGGCCTATGAGGCGGAGCTGGTTGCCAGAGGCTACAGAGCTGACCCCGCACAGCTAAGAGCCGTAGATGCCCTGGAGCGCTGTGCCACCGAGTGGGCAGTGTTCAAGGCGCAGCGCTCCAATGCCTTTAAAAAACTGATCAATCGCCCCGCCACACCGCGTGGCGTGTACATGTACGGCGGGGTAGGGCGGGGTAAAAGCTTTTTGATGGATTGCTTTTACAACGCGGTACCGCTCAAGCGTAAAACCCGTCTGCATTTCCACGAATTCATGCGTGAAGTCCACCGGGAATTGCGCGATTTGCAGGGCACAGTGAACCCGCTCGACGAGCTGGGCAAGCGCATTGCCAAACGCTACAAGCTGATCTGCTTTGACGAGTTTCATGTGGCCGACATCACCGATGCGATGATTTTGCATCGGCTGCTGGCTGCCTTGTTTGACAACGGCGTGGGTTTTGTGACCACCTCGAACTTCAAGCCCGATAACCTGTACCCTGGCGGCATGCACCGTGACCGCATTTTGCCGGCCATTGCACTGCTCAACGCGCATCTGGAAGTCCTCAGTGTGGACAACGGCACGGACTACCGCAGGCGCACACTGGAGCAGGTCAACCTCTACCACACGCCGCTGGGCGCACAGGCCGACGCTGAAATGGCGGACGCCTTCAACCGCCTGGCCGAATCCCAGGACGACAACCCGGTGCTGCAAATTGAGTCGCGCCAGATACAGGCCAGACGCAAGGCGGGTGGCTTGGTCTGGTTTGATTTCAAAACGCTGTGTGGCGGGCCGCGTTCGCAGAATGACTATCTGGAAATTGCCACGCAGTTTCATACCGTGCTTTTAAGCGATGTGCCCGCCATGCCGATACGCATGGCCTCAGAAGCGAGGCGCTTTACCTGGCTGGTCGATGTGCTTTACGACCGGCGGGTCAAGCTGATCATGTCGGCAGAAGTACTGCCAGAGGCGTTGTACACGGATGGACCGCTGGCCCATGAGTTTCCCCGCACGGTCTCCAGACTCAACGAGATGCAGTCAGCCGAGTTCCTGGCGCTGGAGCGTCGGGATGTGGACACAACACTCACATGACAAAAATTGTTTGGCTAGTCCTGGCCTTGAGCTGGGGTCTTGGGGCAAATGCCCAAGCCCCTGCTGCCGACACCGCAATGCCCGCAGCAGTACCGATGACGCCAGATGCAGAACGGGTACGTATTGCCGCTGAGAGGGCCAGGCTGGAGGCAGGTTTTAACCTTGAAAATACAGCCTGCCATCAAAAATTTATGGTGAGCAACTGTCTCGATGAAGTCAAGCTCCGGCGTCGGGATGCACTGGCGGATCTGCGTCGGCAGGAAATCACTCTGAATACGCTTGAACGCAAGGCCAAAGCAGCTGGGCAGATTAAAAAGACCGAAGAAAAATCTTCGCCTGAAAATCAGCAGCAGGACGCTGAAAAACGGGCTGCTGCACTGAAAGATTTTCAGATACGAATGGATCGTGAAAAGCAGAAAAATGCTTCCCGTGCTGAAAACCAGGCCAATGAGCCTGCCAGCAGTTCAGCTTTGGCCGAGCGTATCAGGGCACATCAGGAAAAGGCCGTCGAGCGCGCCAACAAACAGGCTGCCGCCCCGGAAGCGCTTAAAAAGTTCAATGAACGCCAGGAAAAAGCCAGGGAGCGTCGCGCACAGCATGAGCGTGACGCCTTGAATCAGACCAAACCGGCCCAGCATTTACCGGTACCCAATTAAGTCTCCCGTGTTTTTTATCCAAGCGGCTCCAGCTTGACAATGACAAGAGACAGGTTATCGCCACCGCCACGCGCCCGCGATCTGGCCTTCTGGATGAGAAATTCCGTGGCTTCCCTTGGCGACAGCATCGACAACGCCGAACCCATTTCACTGGCACTGAAGTAGTGCCACACCCCGTCACTGCAGGCAATCAGCACGTCTTCAGGCTGTAGCTGGGGGATGAAATGGTAGCTGATCGGTGGCGCTTCTTCCGTGCCGAGGCAGCCCATCAGGATATTTGATTGAGGATGCACATTGGCCTCCTCGTCCGTGAGCTCGCCTTTGTCCACAAGCGTTTGCACATAGGAGTGATCTATGGTGCGATGGACCAGTTTGCTGCCATTAAAGTGGTAGATACGGGAGTCGCCTGTATGGACCCAGTGGCAGTCTCCGGCGGGATTGATCAGAAAAGCAGCCAGCGTGCTGTGAGGCTCCTGCTCTGTTGATAAAGCTGTCAGTTTGATGACGATGTGCGCCTCATTGATCACCTGGGTCAGCAGCGTGGGCGCGTCGTCACTGTCAGGCGAATATCGTTCAAACAGTTGCGTAGCCGTCATCATGACCTGGTCAGAGGCTTTGCGTCCGCCGCTACGTCCGCCCATACCATCTGCAACAATACCGAGTACGCAACCTGCAACCCGCTGGTGGCTGATCAGACTGACCTGGTCTTGCTGGTAGTCCCGATCACCTTTGTGAATACCCGTGGACCCGGTAATTCGATAGCCTTTTGACATCTTGCAGTTGGTCGGGTCATGTGGACTCGATGTACCTCCGTAAGCCTTGTATTATCAGATCAAGCAGCGCCGGTTAAAAATACCTTGTCCTTAAATTTACATTCCCTACACTCCCCTGAACGTCAACTGATCGAACTGAAAATCGAGCACGCGGATATCAACGCGCTTGTAGACATTGCAGCGCACGCCACGCCGATGGATGAGTTGATGCTCAGGCGGTTGAAAAAACGGCGTTTACTTCTTCGGGACCGCATTGCAATGATCCAATTGTCACTTGTTCGCCCTGAGCCTGCCTGATGAGTCTTGAACTCGAAGTTCAGCAGGCCTTCATTCCTGGTGGGGTTTTGTCTCGCACAGTAGAGCAATTTGTCGCTCGCGATGGTCAAACTGAAATGGCTGCTGCGGTAGCGCACGCTATTGAAAACCCCGAAGCGCTGGTGGTAGAAGCCAGTACAGGTGTCGGAAAAACTTTCTCATACCTTGTGCCCGCACTGCTCAGCGGTGAGCGCGTGCTGTTGTCCACTGCGACCAAAGCGCTTCAGGACCAGTTGTTTGGCCGTGACCTTCCTCACCTGGTCAAGGCCTTGGGGTTGCCTGTCAGTACTGCATTGCTCAAGGGCCGCTCCAGCTATGTGTGTCTGCACCGCCTGTCACTTGCCCGCCACGATGCACATCTGCCCGAACGCGAAGCCCTGCGTACTTTGAGCAAGATAGAGACTTGGGCTGTCTCAACGCGAACGGGCGATCTGGCCGAGTTGCAGGGACTTGACGAGCGGTCGCCCTTGATTCCACTTGTAACTTCCACACGGGAAAACTGTCTGGGTGCGCAATGTCCGCAGTTTCGCGCTTGCCATGTCAATCTGGCGCGTCGTGAGGCTTTGGCTGCCGATGTGGTGGTGATCAACCACCATCTTTTTTTCGCTGATCTTGCCGTTCGCGAGTCTGGCGTCGCGGAGTTACTGCCAACAGTGAGGATCGCTATTTTTGATGAGGCCCACCAGCTCAATGAGACCGGTGTGCAGTTTTTGGGGGGGAATCTGACGACGGGTCAGTTACTCGATTTCTGCCGGGACTTGCTGGGTACAGGCCTGCAACTTGCCCGCGGATTGGTAGATTGGCAAACTGTTACAGGTCGTTGCGAGCGCGCTGCCCGTGAACTCAGACTTTGTACAGGTAACAGCTATCCAGGCTCTAAATTGCGCTGGACCGAAGCAGCTCCAGAAGGCATCGACGCCACAAACTGGGCAGCAGTGCTTGAAGCAGTAATGCTGTCTTTTTCGCAAGCTTGCGAAGCACTCGATACCGTGAGCGAAATAGCGCCAGATTTTGTCCGGCTTCATGAGCGCGCCAGTGCGCTTGCAGAAAGGGCAAAAAGCTTTTCCAGCAGGTGCGCGCTTGGCTGTGTGCGCTGGGTAGAAGTAGGCTCCCAGATGCGGCTGGTTGAGTCACCACTTGATATTGCGCACGCCGTGAAAACAAAAATGCTGGATGCGTCTGGTAATGAGGCCAAGACCTGGATATTCACGTCGGCAACGCTGGGTACCGACGAGAAGTTGAGCTGGTTCACGCAACCTTGTGGCCTGTCGGGTGCGCGGGTATTGCGGGTGGGAAGTCCGTTTGATTATTCACGCCAGGCCGCGCTTTATATTCCCCGGGATTTTCCAAAACCATCAGAGCCATCGCATCCATTGAGAGTTGCAGAATCTGCTGCCGAGTGGTGCCGCCGGCTCGGAGGACGGACCCTGGTTCTGACGACAACCCTCAGGGCGCTCCGGATCATCGGCGATGCACTGCGCGCTGCGTTTGAGCACACCGGTGACGTGGAAGTGCTGGTTCAGGGTGCTATGGCCAAGCGCATGCTGGTAGACCGGTTTCGGCGAAGCAATACAGGTGGTCAAAGTGGCTGCATACTGGTCGCTTCGGCATCATTTTGGGAGGGCATAGACATACCGGGTGAAGCCCTGCAGCTTGTGATCATTGACAAGCTGCCTTTTCCTCCCCCCAATGATCCTATGGCCGAAGCGCGTTCCAGGGTCTTGGAGGCAGCAGGTAAAAGTGCCTTCAATGATTATTTTTTACCCGAGGCTGCGGTGGCTCTCAAACAGGGTGCAGGTCGCTTGATAAGGCGAGAGACGGATCAAGGCGTGCTGGTCATCTGTGACACCCGGCTCAGCACTGCAGGCTATGCCAAGAGACTCCTGAAGGCATTGCCGCCCATGGAACACCTTGAGCGCGAGAGTGCTTTGCATGAGCGGCTCGACCAGCTCACCAAAATTTGAACCAGGGGGCGTCAACTGCCTTGAAACCCTTGCTCATGAACTCGCTTTTAGGGTAAGTTTTTTCCAGCACCCGCCTGGTATCGTCGCGCAGCTGGACCATGCCCAGAGCGTCATAGGATTTGTAGACAATGTACGTTGCCTCCTCTAAGGCGGGTACATCGCGATAGTCTGTGATGGCCGTTTGCGCCCTGTTGATCGCAGCCACGTACGCGCCGCGTGAATAATAGTAGCGCGCTACATGGACTTCTGATTGCGCCAGAGAGTTGACGATATAAGTCATACGCAGGCGCGCGTCAGGGGTGTAACGGGATTCTGGAAACCTGGTGGTCAGTTCTTTGAAAGATTCAAACGATTCCTTGGCTGCTTTTTGATCCCGTTCTGCAAGGTCCTGGCGGGAAATAAATGAAAACAGGCCCAGGTTGTCATTGAAATTGACCAGCCCTTTCAGATAAAGCGCGTAATCCAGCGCTGGGCTGGCCGGGTGCAGTTTGATGAAACGCTCCAATGTTGCAACTGACTGCGCTTGCTCTCCGCTTTTGTATTGTGCATAGGCTTTTTCGAGCTGTGCCTGCTGTGCAAGAGGGGTTCCTGCGGCTCGCCCCTCCAGCTTCTCAAAAAGCGGAATGGCTTTGTCGTAGCTACCAGAGCGGGCTTCGTCTTTTGCTTCCGAGTAAATCTTGTTCGGGCTCCAGCCAGCCGTTGCATCAATGGGTTTGGTTGAGCAACCCGCCAGCGTGAGGCAAGCAACGACAGCAGCAGTTGCCAATGACGATGCACGACGAACAACCGATAATTTGGCAGGAAACATGCAATCGACCTCTTGATGACAGATAAAAAACTAGACAAAACCATTATATCGAGCACCATCCCAACCGACAGTGCGGCCAGTGATGTTCAGGATGACGCTGAAAATACCGCCGAGTTCGAGTTGCGCCAGGTGTCTGCGCCTTTGCAAAGCCATGGCGAGCGACTTGACCGCACTCTGGCAGAAGTCGTTCCAGAGTTTTCACGCAGTTACCTTCAGCAGCTGATCGCAGTCGGTGCCGTCCAGATCAATGGGGCGGTACAGGTCAAATCATCGGCTCGGGTCAAAGCGGGGGATACGCTCAGCATTGAATTGAAGCCTACACCCCAAAGCCAGGCGTTCAAGCCTGAGCCCATGCATCTCGACGTGGTTTTCGAGGACGAATTCTTGCTGGTGATCAATAAACCTGCGGGGCTGGTCGTTCACCCTGCGCCCGGCAACTGGAGCGGCACCTTGCTCAATGGTTTGCTGGCGCGTGACGCACGTGCTTGTCTGTTGCCCCGTGCCGGCATCGTGCATCGTCTTGACAAAGACACCAGTGGCCTGATGGTAGTGGCTCGCCAGCGGCAGACCATGGACCAGCTCGTTGAAATGATCGCGGCACGCTGTGTCAGTCGACAGTATCTGGCTCTGGCTCACGGTGCGTGGCGTGGCCCCAAAACGCGGCATGCAGATTTCCCTGTTGGGCGAGATCCCAGAAACCGGCTCAGAATGGCGGTTGTAGACCTCGAAAAAAATCCCGGCAAGCTGGCGGCGACGGACATCACCTTGCTCCAAAGTGGAACGCACTACTGTCTGGTGCAATGCAAATTGCAGACGGGGCGAACGCATCAAATCCGTGTTCACATGGGCGCTTTGGGTCACCCGCTGGTTTCTGACGTGTTGTATGGCGGGTCAATGGCTGGCGGTTTGCAGCGGCAGGCGCTCCATGCTTGCCTTCTGGCGTTTGAGCACCCTGTGACAGGTCTGACGATGTCGTTTGACGTCTCTCCTCCCGAGGATATGCTAATGGGCATAGCCAGCCTGGGCCTGATATACAATCCACAAAAAAAAATTGGCTCTTCCCAGATGTAACCGCTGGCCTTTTATTAGAAGAGGCCAACACAACCGTTACACAAGAAGGAGGGTTGCGCTGACAAGCGCCTCATGCCGACTTTCTTCGGAACCAGGAAATAATGAATACGACGGATGCAAAGCGTGTCCTCGAAACAGCACTCATATGCGCCCAGCAGCCGTTGCATTTGCGCGATCTGGGTACGTTGTTTAACGGGGTCCTGAGTGCTGACAGTATTAAACTGATTCTCGGAGAGCTGGAGAGTGACTGGGCAGGTCGTGGGGTGGAACTTGTACACGTAGCGACGGGCTGGCGTTTTCAAAGCCGTCCAGACATGCGGGAATACCTTGACAGGCTCTACCCTGAAAAACCGCCACGCTACAGTCGTGCCGTACTTGAGACCTTGGCCATCATTGCCTATCGACAACCTGCGACCAGAGGCGACATGGAGGATATTCGGGGTGTGACGATCAACAGTCTGATTCTCAAACAACTTGAAGACCGTGGCTGGGTAGACGTGATCGGTCACCGGGAGACCGTAGGACGACCTGCACTTTATGCAACAACCCGACAGTTTCTGGATGATCTGGGCGTGGACTCCCTGGATAAGCTGCCTCCCTTGGACAGCATCGCAAGTCAAATGGCCATGTTTGAGAAAATTGATTTTGAAACAGGAACGTCCACTTCGGACATTTCCGTAACTGTTGAAACACCTGCAGAAGGCCCTGACGGCGACATGTTGAGGGTCGATTCTTCAAACGTCACAACCACAGGAAATATGCAAGACCTGTGAGCGTCGCTGCAAAGTGTCGAGTAAGTGTCGATTTCGAGAGCACCAATGCCATTGTTTCAACCGCATGAATGTAAACATGAACCCACCAGACCATCAGGACCTCACCACCTCCCCGGCGACCGCTGCGGATTTGGCCAAGTTGCCAGTCAACCCAATTCCGATACCGGTGCGAGTTGTTCAGCCAGTGGTCCCGCAAGACAGGCGAGGGGTTCAAAAAGCAGCAGGGACTCAGACGCGCTTTGACGAAGTGGTCACTGGCCAGTTCGATGCAGATGAAGAAAATGTTGCTCTGGAGGCTCCCAAGCGGGTGTTGTTGGCCCAGCCTGAAACACCCAAGCTGCATAAGGTACTGGCTCAGGCAGGACTGGGTTCTCGCCTTGAGATGGAGCAGCTGATCCTGGAAGGGCGCATTTCTGTGAACGCAGAGCCTGCGCATATTGGCCAGCGCATCCAGTTTGGCGACAGTGTCAAAATCAACGGAAAGCCTGTCCGGGTGCGTATTGATCCTCCGCCGCCGCGTGTGATTGCCTATCACAAGCCAACTGGCGAAGTCGTCACGCATGACGATCCTCAAAACAGGCCCACCGTATTTCGACGACTTCCCAAATTATTCCAGGGTAAGTGGCAGTCCGTCGGACGTCTTGACTTGAACACCGAAGGGCTGCTGCTTTTGACCAGCTCAGGTGAGCTGGCCAACCGTTTGATGCATCCGCGTTTCGGGCTGGAGCGCGAATATGCCGTTCGCGTGCTTGGCGCGCTGAATAACGAAGAGAAAAAACGGCTGCTTGACGGTGTCACACTTGACGATGGCCTGGCGCACTTCACATCCATCGAGGCGGGTGGTGGAGAAGGTGCAAACTGCTGGTACAAGGTCACCTTGTCTGAGGGACGAAACCGGGAAGTCAGGCGCATGTTTGAGGCGGTTGGGCATGCCGTGAGTCGTCTGATTCGGATACGTTATGGTGCGATGGTGCTGCCACGTGGTCTCAAACGTGGTGCTTTTGTTGAGCTTGACGAGCAGGAGATCTGGGCATTGACAAGTGCAGCTGACCGTTCAGAGTCACGCTCAGACCCGCGTGAAGCGACCCGTTCCCGTGACGGCAAGTCTCGCCTGGCTGGTGGTCGTGCGGGAGCTGGATTGTCATCTGGTCAGAATGGGGCTCAGCAAGGTGCTGATGGTTTGAGTCAGGAACTGCACGGGTTCCAGCCGCCAGACCAGCGCATGAACGCCACACGCACCGCTAACCAGCGCCGGGGCGGTCCAGGACGCGACCCGGGTGGTAATCAGACAGCTGGCGTGCGAAAGAGCCAGCCGCCTGGCAGCTTTGCAGGCAACCCAGATAACGCAGGTGGTGGCTTTGCCGGTCGTGGGCAAAAACGGCGTGATGACCGAGGCAGCAGGGATGACAAAAGCTCTGGTTCTGCACAGCCCGATCCTATGAAAACGTCATTCGGCTATATCGGTGCAGATACTTTTACGCGCCAGCGTCAGGTTCAAAAAGACGCAAACCCGGGTGGCAGGTCTGGCAGCAGCCAGCGCCGCGCTGGCACTTCAAACACGGGCAGTGGTCGCGGCGGTGGTACCCGCAATGGAAACAGGTAAATCCTGATTTGTCGATTTGACAAGGACTGTATTGGCAGTGGTTTGATATTTGAAACCGTATCCTGCATCAGGCACTTGCTTGCAGGTTAAAATCATAGGCTATGTTCAATTCGAGCATCCCAGAAATTCACGGTTAAGGAAAATAAATGGCCATCGAACGCACCCTCTCCATCATCAAACCAGATGCAGTTGCAAAAAACGTCATTGGACAGATTTATGCTCGTTTTGAAGCTGCAGGTTTGAAAGTTGTTGCGGCCAAACTGGCTCAGCTCTCACGCAGTGAAGCTGAAGCGTTCTATGGTGTACACAAAGAGCGTCCTTTCTTTAAAGACCTGGTTGAATTCATGATCTCTGGCCCGGTGATGATTCAGGCCCTTGAAGGAGAAGACGCAGTCCTTAAAAATCGTGATCTGATGGGTGCGACTGATCCAAAGAAAGCCGCTGCAGGCACGATTCGCGCTGACTTTGCCGAGAGCATTGATGCCAACGCAGTACATGGCTCCGATGCAGTAGAAACCGCACAGGTCGAGATCGGGTTTTTCTTTCCCGGCATGAATATTTACGCTCGCTAAAGCCTTCACTGAGCATGTTTTCACCCAGACTGCACTTTCCCAAGACAGGGTTTTCGTGTGTCTGTGGCGAAAGCATTTTTTGGTGTGCCCTGTCATGACAGTTAACCTGCTTGATTACGATTTGGAGGGCCTGGCTGCTTTTTGCGAGCGGTTGGGCGAGAAACGTTTTCGGGCTACGCAGCTTTTTCGCTGGATTCATCAGCGGGGTGCATCCAGTTTCGATCAGATGACTGATCTCGCCAAGTCCCTGCGCGAAAAGCTGCCATCATCTGCCCGAATCGAGGGGCTGAAGCTGGTTTCACGTCACGATTCCGCAGATGGAACCGTCAAGTGGCTGTTCGATGTCGGTAGTGGTGACGTGATTGAGACCGTATTCATTCCTGAATCTGGCCGCGGCACGCTGTGCATTTCGTCGCAGGCCGGCTGTGCCGTAGGTTGCAGATTTTGCTCTACGGGTCATCAAGGGTTCAGCCGCAATCTGACAACAGCTGAAATTGTTGGCCAGTTATGGTTTGCAGAGCATTCCCTGCGCCAGCAGATCAGGCAGCAAGACCGCGTGATCTCCAATGTCGTCATGATGGGAATGGGCGAACCTCTGCAAAATTACGCACAGCTCTTGCCTGCATTACGTGTCATGCTGGACGACCACGGTTACGGTTTGTCGCGCAGGCGCGTTACTGTCTCGACATCGGGTGTTGTGCCGATGATGGACCGTCTGGCGCAGGACTGCCCTGTTGCCCTTGCGGTTTCGCTGCATGCGCCAATTGATGCCTTGCGCAGCGATCTCGTACCGCTGAACAAAAAATATCCGATTGCCGAGCTGCTGCAGGCCTGTTCCCGCTACCAGCAGTTCGCGCCCCGCGACTTCATCACTTTTGAATACTGCATGCTCGACGGTGTCAACGACCAGCCTGAACATGCGCGTCAACTGATTGCTCTGATGCAGCAACATGCAGCAGATGGCCTGGCGTGCAAGTTCAACCTGATTCCTTTCAATCCATTTCCAGCCTCTGGTCTGACGCGCTCAGCCATGTCGCAAGTGCTGGCATTTGCCAGGATTTTGACCGATGCGGGACTTGTTACAACGGTACGAAAAACCAGGGGTGATGACATCGATGCGGCGTGTGGACAGCTCGCAGGCGACGTTCAGGATCGCACCGACGTTGGAAAGCGCATGGCTTCAATGAGGCTTGGCGGGATAAAGGTCGTGGTAGCCCGGGAAACTAGCGTATGACTTTTGCCAATAATGCTGTCTGGATTCCGATGATCTGGGGCATCGTCTTGCTGACAGGATGTGCTGGGCAACAAAATGCATCCAGCGCAACCAACGGCAAGACGGATGTTGTCACAGAGTCCGATGAGCCTGACAATCGCCGGCGAGCGCGCCTGCGACTTGAGCTTGCTACAGGTTATTTTGAACAAGGACAAACCAATGTGGCGCTTGATGAACTCAAGCAGGCGCTCAATGCTGACCCTGGTTTTGCGGATGCATACAACCTGCGCGGGCTGGTTTACATGCGTTTGAACGACACCGCACTGGCTGAAGAAAGCTTTCGCCGTGCATTGGTACTTAACCCCCGTGATGCTGGCGTTGCGCATAATTACGGCTGGCTGTTGTGCCAGCAGGCCCGGTACAGGGAATCCTTTGTGCTGTTTGCGCAAGCTATCTCCAACCCGACTTATGTCGGGCAGGGTAAAAGTCTGATGGCCCAAGGCATTTGTCAGACGCGTGCCGGGCAAAAGCCTGAGGCAGAGCAGAGCTTCACGCGGGCTTACCAGATTGACGCCGGTAACCCCGTTGTGGGATACAACCTGGCTAACCTGCTGTACGAGCGCGGAGAGTTTTCCCGAGCGCAGTTTTACATTCGTCGCTTAAACAACAGTGAATTGGCCAATGCCGAGACGCTTTGGTTAGGCGTGAAAATTGAGCAGCGACTGAACAACCGAGAGGCCATGTTACAGCTTGGAGACCAATTGAAAAAGCGCTACGGACAAACGCGCGAAGCTGGTTCTTATGAAAAGGGTGCGTTCAATGAGTGATGCGCGCGATTCATCCGCACCGGAGCATTTGCACCTGCATCCTGCTGAGTCTGGCGGGGTCAAAGCCGAAATTGGGAACGAAACTGCGCCTTCAGCGGCGAGTGCCGGCAGCTTGATCAGGCAGGCACGGGAGGCCGCTGGATTACACATTGCCACCTTGGCCGTATTGCTCAAAGTACCTGTCAAAAAACTCGAAGCGCTCGAATCCGATCGGTTCGATTTACTGCCTGATGCCGTTTTTGTCAGAGCACTTGCGTCCAGCGTATGCCGTAACCTCAAAATTGACGCGGCCATCGTGCTTCAAAAATTGCCTCAGGTCGGCAACTCTGATCTGGCCCAGCAGAGCAGGGGCATCAACACGCCTTTTCGCGGGTCTGATGACAGGGTTAGACCTTCCTTGTGGGTGCAGGTTTCCCGCCCTGCGGTAATGGCCGGTTTGGTGTTGCTGCTCGGTGCTTTGGTGCTGGTTTTTTTACCGACTTTGAAAGCAGGTATGGATGCGAAACACGCGGACGAAACGCCACAGGCCATGAAAGCACAGCCGGCCATGTCGTCTGCCATTGGAATGGCTGCTGAAACCGTATCAGCAGCTATCTCGGAATCTCAGCCTTCTGCATCGTCCGGATTATCTGCGTCAGCTACTGTCATTTCGTCAGCGCCTGTATCCGGTTTGGCACCAGCGGCTGCCACATCTGTGCCACCGCCTGCTCCTGCATCTGCAGCGCTGCAGACTCCTTCCGTACCCGTCAGTCCGGCCAGTGCCGTGCTGTCAGCAGCATCGACAGGTATTGTGGTATTTACTGCCAAGGGCGCGTCGTGGATTCAGATATCCGACGCAAAGGGGATTGTCATTTTGCGCCGGACCCTCGTTCCTGGCGAGGTCGTAGGTGCATCCGGTGCGCTTCCACTTTCCGCCATCGTCGGCAAGGCGGATGCCACGCTGGTACAAATTCGTGGCAACGCGTTCGACCTGTCTGCTGTGACCAAAGATAATGTTGCCCGCTTCGAGGTGAAATAGTGCATTCCAGCCAATCCATTGATGTTGCAGCTCCAAAGCCGCGCCATTCCCTTCAGGCCAGCGTTATTTGGGGCTCCAGAGTCGTTACTGTAGGCGGTGATGCCCCGGTACGTGTGCAGTCCATGACCAATACCGACACCGTCGATGCCATTGGTACCGCGATCCAGGTCAAGGAACTGGCTCTGTCTGGCTCCGAGATGGTTCGCATCACGGTCAACACGCCTGAAGCGGCACAGGCTGTGCCCTATGTTCGAGAGCAGCTTGACCGCATGGGCATTGACGTGCCTTTGGTCGGCGACTTCCATTACAACGGACACCGCTTGCTGACAGACTATCCAGCCTGCGCACAGGCATTGTCCAAATACCGTATCAATCCGGGCAATGTCGGCAAAGGTGACAAGCACGACAGGCAGTTTGGCCAGATGATTGAAGCCGCTGTTCGCTGGGACAAGGCGGTACGTATTGGCGTCAACTGGGGCAGTCTGGATCAGGAATTGCTTGCGAGCCTCATGGACGAAAACAGCGCGCGAGCTGTGCCGTGGGACGCCAAACAGGTCATGTACGAAGCGTTGATCACGTCTGCTCTGGATTCGGCCCGTCTGGCCGAAAAAATCGGATTGCCCAGCCAGCAGATCATCCTCTCGTGCAAGGTCAGTGGTGTTCAGGACTTGATTTCTGTCTATCGCGAGCTGGCCAAACGCAGCAGGTACGCATTGCACCTTGGCCTGACAGAAGCGGGCATGGGCACCAAGGGGACGGTAGCTTCTGCGACTGCTTTGGCGATCTTGTTGCAAGAAGGTATTGGCGACACCATCCGTGTTTCCCTGACGCCACAACCGGGTGAGGCACGTACGCAGGAAGTGCTGGTTGCAGCGGAAATCCTGCAGTCGCTGGGCCTTAGAAGTTTTGCGCCGAGCGTCACTGCTTGTCCGGGTTGTGGGCGTACCACGAGTACAACTTTTCAGGAACTGACCCAGGAAATCGACAATTTTCTCAGGGCGCAAATGCCTGTCTGGCGGGCCCAATACACGGGTGTGGAAAAACTCAGGGTGGCTGTGATGGGCTGTATTGTCAATGGTCCTGGCGAGAGCAAGCATGCGGACATTGGCATCAGCCTTCCCGGCTCGGGAGAAGCCCCTGCAGCGCCTGTTTATATTGACGGTGAAAAGAGCGTCACGCTGCGCGGCGAGCACATTGCGCAAGAGTTCCGCGCCATCGTTGAAAACTATATTGAAAATCGCTTCGGTACGCGTGACGCGACTGTCGCCTGAATAAATGCATGGCTGAAAAATTGACCGTCGAAAAACTGGCCGCTGTCAAGGGCATGAACGATATTTTGCCTCCTGAGTCAGCGCGCTGGGAATGGCTTGAAGACAAAGTGCGTACCCTGATGTCGCGTTACGCCTACCGCAACATTCGTACCCCCATCCTTGAACACACGCAGCTTTTTGTTCGTGGCATCGGCGAAGTGACCGACATCGTCGAAAAAGAAATGTATTCGTTTGAGGACCGGTCTGACAAGCACGGTGGCCACGACCATCTGACGATGCGACCCGAAAATACCGCAAGCGTGGTCCGAGCAGTCACCGAACACAACATGCTTTACGAAGGTGGAAAACGCCTGTATTACATGGGTTCCATGTTCCGTCGCGAGCGACCACAACGGGGGCGATACCGGCAGTTCCATCAGATAGGTGCGGAGGCGTTGGGTTTTGCCGGTGCAGAAGTCGATGCCGAACTGATTTTGCTGGCCGTTGCGCTCTGGAAAGAGATTGGGTTAACTGACTGGCGTCTGGAAATCAACAGCCTTGGTCAGCCGCAAGAGCGCGCCCAACACCGCGCGCAGCTGGTCGCCCACTTTGAGCAGCACACAGCCGTGCTTGACGAAGATGCGCGGCGCCGGTTGCACAGCAATCCACTGCGCATCCTCGACACCAAGAACCCGGCCATGAAGGCAGTGGTTGAAAGTGCGCCACGCCTGATGGATTTTTTGGGGACTGAGTCTTTGGCGC
>JBBRMH010000044.1:0-23806 GCA_038230935.1 Burkholderiales bacterium
CCCTATGTACATCGGTAGTGTGCATTTTGCTGTGGCCGGGCGCGATATTTTTCTCATCTTGCACAAGCGTGCCAGCTTTGTGCAGCAGACAATTGCTTTGGTAGCACTTTTTTTGCTCTGCTTCAATGCGTAAGTCCTGATAGTGTCAAAGGCAAAAAAGATGATCAAGGTTTACTCATGGCCCACACCGAACGGCCACAAAATTCACATCATGCTGGAAGAGTGCGGCTTTCGCCTGGGCCGTGACTGGGAGGCCATTCCTGTCAATATCGGCACCGGTGACCAGTTCAAACCCGAATTTCTCGCCATCAGCCCGAACAACAAAATCCCGGCTCTGGTGGACCCTGAAGGGCCAGACGGCAAGCCGATAGCCGTGTTTGAGTCCGGTGCGATTTTGCTGTACCTGGCTGCCAAAACAGGCAAACTGCTGCCAAAAACCGACCGGCTCAAGTATCAAGCACTGCAGTGGCTGATGTTCCAGATGGGCAGCGTGGGCCCCATGATTGGGCAAACCCACCACTTTCGCCAGTACGCGCCTGAAAAAATCGAGTACGCCATCAACCGTTACACCAACGAAACCAGACGCCTGTACGGCGTGATGGACAAGCGACTCTCAAGCAGCAAATTCATGGGCTGCAGCCAGTACAGCATTGCCGACGTGGCCATCTTCCCCTGGCTGCGCAACTGGGAAAACCACGGCATCGACTGGGCCGACTACCCTCACCTCAAGGCGTGGTTTGATCTGGTAGGTGCCCGACCGGCAGTGCAGCGCGGCGTCAAGGTGCTGGCTGACCTGCGCCGCACCACCACCGGTGACAAGGAACGCGAGATTTTGTTTGGCAAAACGCAGTATGAAAAACGCTGAACGTCCTGCTCATGGCTATCGCCAACCCATTGCAGTAAATTTTCAGCGCAAACTTTGCGAGTCCTTATTGTTCGGTCTATAATACAGAGCTTGTCGGAGTGTGGCGCAGTCTGGTAGCGCACCTGGTTTGGGACCAGGGGGTCCAAGGTTCGAATCCTTGTACTCCGACCAAAAAACTAAAAAAGCCCATCTTTTGATGGGCTTTTTTTTCGGGTGCTGCCAATGCTTGACAAGCACCCGGCACCCTACATCTGCCCGTAGCTCAGTCGGATAGAGCATCAGCCTTCTAAGCTGAGGGTCACAGGTTCGATCCCTGTCGGGCAGACCATAAACAGTGGGTTATCTGCTATTAAAAGCATAGCCAGAAGACTCCGGGCAACACCGGGGTAACAATACTCTGAAATACTCTCAAATATTGTCCTTCAGAGAGAAGGGCAGGGTCTCACCCGGTGCACTTTATTGAAGCGAGCCTGTACATTTCGTCACCACAGGCCAAGACTTCAGACGGGCATGACTATTGCATCGGTTTGGCTAAACTGTGGACTGCAATTTCAAGTAAAAATTTGGCGGTATTGCACAAGTATTGCGCCTGACACTCACTGGAGATAAATATGTTGAATATCCGCTGGTTTTGCGGTGCATTTGCCCTGGCTACTTTGCTTGCACCTTCTGTCCAGGCCCAGACCTGCGAGGGCGGCGCTTACCTCAATCCGCAGTTGTTCCGTGGCGAGGCGGCGCTTCGCGGTGCACTGGCACAACAGGAGATTCATGAGTTCATTGGGGCTATTGGCTTGCCCACCACGCCTCTTTACTCCATCAAACGTGTTGATGACATCACGGCGTCTGGCCGTGCGCCTTATTGCTGGGCCTATGTCAATACCGTCGTGGGTCTGCTCAGCGGCTACAAACTGGTGGTGGTCAACAACGAGACTATGCAGTCCGCTGTTCTCGCCATCACATCCGTCAGTGCAGGTGCGCCACGCGACGTCGCTGCGGTTGAGCTGAAAAGCCTGCCTGCGGCTGAGCAGAAGGCCATCCTGGACCGAATGCAACGCTCCAAATGCTTCGGCACCGCAGATGGTGTTGAGGCCGCAATCGTGCGCGCAGAAGGCGTTTGCGGCAGTGTTGAATACGTGGCGCCGCAGGTCGCCATAGGCCAGCAGGGACTGATCGCCAAGGCTGCGTTTGAGTGGGAAGAACAAGCGTGGACAGGTATTGCCACGCGGCAGGCCATGGCGCTCACCACTGACCTGAAAGGCCTGGCTGGCCGCTTCGAAAGCGTTCATTCGGCGCGTCTGGTGGTCATCCCCACCAAAGGCATCAGTCTGGGCTTTGGTCTTTACGTGCATTCAAGCGTTCCAGAAGCCACCGTGAAAAAGGCTACCGCCGCATTTCAGGGCTTGTCCTCCCCGTCCAAACCCCTCGCTGTTGCCCTGGATTTAGGACCCAAGTTCAGCTTCATCACGCCTTCGGCTGACCAGGTGGACAAGCTGCGCACGACCATTGGCATACGTTAGTACGGTGTACGTTGGTACTGTCCCTCAGGAAATAGTAACAGGCGCTGTCACCCCCAGCTTGAGCGACCAGCTGGCCAGCGCAGGCAGGATGGTCGGGTAAAGCGCAATGCCGGTCTGCATCTGGTGACTGGCCAGCGCCAGGCCTTTTTCTCCGGGTGTGCGTACCATATGGTCCGGCTTTGCGGGCCTTGATGCGCGGCAGGCATCCACAACCGTGGCAGTTTGACGGGTGAAGGCAGCGAGGCCAGCAAAGGCGCGCGGGTCCATCACCTGCAAAAACACGGTAGCACCCCAACCTTCTTTGGGGTCAGCGCGCCCGTGACCTGCCAGACCCCCGGTCAGGGCTTCTACCAGCAAACTCAAGCCATAACCCTTGTGCCCGGAGTCCATGCCACCGAGCGGCAGGATGGTGCCTTTGGGTTCTTCAAACAACACCGATGGATTGTCTCCCGCTACGCCGTACCCATCCATCACCCATGCTGCAGACAGGCGCTTGCCTTCCTTGTGCAGGCGGTTAGTCATGCCGTTGGTGGTGGCTGAAGTCGAGATGTCCATCAGGACGGGCACGCCATCTGTCGGTATGCCAGCGGCTATCGGGTTGGGGGTGAACACGGCATCCAGCCCGCCAAAAGGGGCCACACTGCTGGTGTTGGGGTCGGAGCAGGTCAGGATCATCAGCAGACCCTGATCGGTCGCGCGCTTCAGGTAAGCAGCAAGACAGGCAATATGGTGACTGCGCCGGATCACCACGGTACACGTGCCTTGCGAGGCAGCCCGTGCACAGGCCAGCTCCATGGCCTGCAACACCAGCCACGGACCGGGCAGCCTGCGCCCGTCCCACGTCACCGCAGATGGGTGGTCGGCCAGCACGGTGGGCGTACCCCGTGTTTCCATGCCGCCGGATTCAAGCTCGCCCAGGTAGCCGGGCAGCAAGGCCAGTCCGTGGGTGTCGTGGCCGAGCAAATCACCTTCCACCAGTATTTCAGCCACCGCACGGGCCTTGTGGTGTTCCAGTCCAGCGGCGGCCAGCAGGGCTTGTGCATAGTCCGTCAGATCGACATAGCGGTAGGGCATAGCACCTCACTCCTTTGTGTTTTGCAATGCGGACGGGGCTTGTCAGCCTGCGTTCATTGAATTCAATCGTTTGGACTATTTGAGGCCAAACGCGTTGGCACCGAACAGACCCACCAGCCCGATCACGATCAGATAGATGGCGACGATGTAGTTCAGAAGTCGCGGCATGATGAGCACAAGAATCCCGGCGATCAGCGAGATCAGGGGGGTGAGGCTTAGATGGATGTTCATTGCAAGGTCTCCGTTACAGTCAAATAAAAAACAGGCAGATATCGATGATGCCAGTTAAAAACCGGCTTGGGTTCTTCTTGTTGTGCCTCTGGGCTTTTTTAGCTTGCTGGATGCAGCCGGTTACATTTACACCATCAAACGTTGCATGCGGGATACTCGGCTGATGGCGCGTACATTTCTGCAATCTTTTACAGATTCCGTTCTCAGGTTTTTTGCACCGGTCTTTACGTTTGTCAGCTTTTTGGCAATGCTATTGGCGCTGCTTTTGTTTGCGCAGTGGCCACTGCGGGAGCTGCTGCAGGCCTATTCTCGCCAAGCCAATGACGTAGGTCAGATAGTCTTTGCTTTTTATGTGGCCGTAGCTGTGACAGCGGCTTCGCGCGGCCACGCCCACCTGGCGTCTTTCAAGCCGTCCTATCAATCAGGGCGCAGGCCACACTGGCACACCTGGGCGGTGCTGGCGTGTACCGCGCCCTGGGCCATCTTCATGTTGTGGGCGGGCTGGCCGCTGGTGGCGAGATCAGTCGTATCGCTTGAAAGGTTCGGTGAAACGCTGACCCCTGGCTATTTTTTGATCAAGCTGGCGATGGTCGTGATGGTGCTCTTGACGCTGCTGGACGGCATTGCTCGTCTGGTGCCTGAACATCGAAGTGCCAGCGCGGGCAGCAAGACGCCATGAACCTCTTTGGCGACATGGCCGGCCTGTGGATGCTGCTGTTATCAGGGGCGTTGATCCTCACCACGGGGCTGCCGGTATGGGCGTTGCTGATCGGTGTGGCCAGCGCGTTTTCAGTCGCCGGGCTGGTCACTGGTGCCATGGATATTCATGTGCTGCAAGCCCTGCCCGCACGCACCGTTGGCCTGCTTGAAAACGACTTGCTGCAAGCCTTGCCACTCTACGTTTTTATCGGGTTGCTGCTGCAACGCCTGACGGTAGCCGACGCGCTCTACACGACATTGCTGCGGCTTTTCAGGCCGCTGGGTGGTGCACATGCGCTCGCTGCACTGGGGGTGGGCGCGCTGATTGCACCGACCAATGGCTCGGTCGCCTCAAGCTCCGCCCTGCTCTCGCGCCTGGTCGCGCCCCGCATCGCCCACCTGGGTGCGGCGCAAGCGGTGTCAATTGTCAGCGTCGCCGCCACGATTGGCGTGGTGGTGCCGCCTTCGCTGGTGCTGCTGCTGCTCGGCGATGCGATGCTGATGGCGCATCTGGAAGCGAGCAACCTGCCTGGCTACCTGAACGCGGGTCAGCGCATGGTCAACACACAGGACGTGATGCATGCCGCCCTGCTGCCCGCATTGTGCGTGCTGCTGCTGTGGGCAGGGGTGGCCTGGTGGAATACCCGGGGTTTAAAGGAAAATACGCCTCTGGCCCCATTAAAGCCTGCACAGGCAGCTATCGCTTTGATAGCAGGTAGCACCATCGTCTTGTTGCTGGCAGGGGTTTTTACCGGCAAGCTGTTTGCGGTCGAAGCAGCAGCGACGGGCGGCGTGCTGCTGATCGCCTGCACACTGGCCAGCCGGTCACTGCGCTTTTCTGACTGGAAACTGGTCTGCGCAGACAGCTTGGCGCTCAGCGGTGCGCTGTTTGCGCTGCTGGTGGGGGCCACCACCTTCAGTCTGGTGTTCAGGCTGTTTGGCACCGACCGCTGGCTGAACAGTCTGCTGCTTGGCTCTACCCTGCCGCCACTCGCAACTGCCGGGCTGATTTTGCTGGCCGTTGGACTATGCGCCTGGGTGCTGGACGCATTTGAAATGATTTTTGTGGTGGTGCCGCTGGTGGCCCCGGTGCTGATTGCACGCCTGGGCGACGCGCAGCAGGCCGCTGTGTTGCTGCTGCTGATTTTGCAGCTGAGTTTTTTAATTCCGCCCATGGGCTATGCGGTGCTGATGGCGCGTGCCCGTGCCGGTCTGGTGCTGCCCAACCGCCTCTTGCTCCGCGCCTTGTGGCCCTTGCTGCTGGTGCAAATCTCGGTCACTGCCTTGGTGTTTGCAGTGCCACAAACCGTGCATTGGCTGGATGCACCCCGTGAGGTGGTGACCCATACACCCGGGCTGTCAGATGACGAGCTGGTTCGGCAAATGCAAGAAATGTCTGCACCTCCCCCACCACCTCCACCTGAAGACATCAGCACGCCAGATCAGAAAAAATAGACGCAAAAAGCGCGTCTGAATCGGGTTCAGACGCGCCTTTCACGTATCGCCAAGCCTCTTCAAAAGAGGCTATCAGCTCACAACTTCACGTATTGGTATTCCACCGGGTTGGCGTTGATGCCACGGTCCGGCGGGGCAATCCAGCCCGCCATCTTGCCGGGCTCGGTCACGCGGTGCATCAGGCTGTGAACGAAGGATTTGTCTGCATCGTTGGGCAGCCAGTTGTCTTTCTGGGTTTCGAACTCTGCAGCGGTGATGGGTGTGCCTTGCGGGTTGGTGTGCATGCCTGCCCAGCTGCCGACACTGCGGCGAAAGCGGGTCGATGGCAGCTCAAACACAAAGTTGACACCGGCGCGTTTAATACCCATATTCCAGCGCATCAAGCCGACATTGCAGTCCTTGACGTATTCAAGCCGCGTGGTTTCATTCATGCCAACGCGGGTCGAGATCGACTCGTTTTTCATGCCGCCCATGCCATCGGGCACGCAAATCGTCATTTCCGTATCCAGCTCGACGTGGTCAGCAAACTTGGCCTCGTCCGGGCGGCCCTTGATGCCGTTGGCAAAGGCATTGGCGGCATTGCTGGACGACTCGGAACCAAACAGGTCGAGTGATGACGTGAACCAGAAATTCATGAATTTCTGAATCGTTGGCAAGTCGATCACGCCCGCATTGCGCAGCGTGGCGGCATCAGACGTGTCCAGCTCTTTCATGACTTCCAGCGTGCGGCGAATCACGCGGCCAATGCCGGTTTCGCCGACAAACATGTGGTGCGCCTCTTCAGTCAGCATAAAGCGCGTGGTACGGGCCAGCGGGTCAAAGGCGGATTCGGCAAACGACTTGAGCTGGAACTTGCCGTCACGGTCGGTGAAGTACGTGAACATGAAGAAACTCAGCCAGTTGTCCATCGGCTCGTTAAAGGTGCCCAGAATGCGCGGCTTGTCGGCGTCACCGCTGTGGCGCATCAAAAGCTCTTCGGCTTCTTCACGACCATCACGGCCAAAGTGTGCGTGCAGCAAATACACCATCGCCCACAGGTGGCGGCCTTCTTCAACATTGACCTGAAACAGGTTACGCAGGTCATACAAACTCGGCGCAGTGTGGCCCAGCAGGCGCTGCTGCTCGACCGATGCCGGCTCGGTGTCACCCTGCGTGACGATCAGCCGGCGGAAGGTGGAGCGGTACTCGCCCGGCACTTCCTGCCACACATCCTGGCCCATGTGGTCACCAAAGCCGATTTTGCGGCCTTTGTCCTGGTCCGCCATGAAGATGCCCCAGCGGTAGTCGGGCATGGGGGTGTAGCCGTAGCTGGCCCAGCCCGACGCATCGACCCCTACGGCAGTGCGCAGGTAAACGTCTTTGGCCTTGAAATCAGAGGGTCCCATCTCGTCCCACCAGTTCAAAAACGCCGGTTGCCAGTGCTCCAGCGCGCGCTGGAGCTGGCGGTTTTCGCCCAGGCCGACGTTGTTCGGGATGAGGGCTTGAAGGTCGATAGTGCTCATGATGTTTCCTTTGAAATGAGATAAGGGGAAAAAGGGGATTCACCGCAGAGGCGCAGAGAACGCAGAGTTGGAGGAGGAAAATATGGACAACAATCCTCTTGCCGATAAGCGCAGCGCATACCAAGCATCAATACATTTGTCTTCATGCTCTGCGGCCCTCTGCGTTCTCTGCGCCTCTGCGGTGAATGCCTTCGACTTTCAAACCCGCTTCCAGTCAAACTTGGCTTTCTTGCCTGTACCAAACAGTTTCAGGGCACCGTCTTCACCCACCGCATTCGGACGAATGAAAATCCAGTTCTGCCAGGCTGACAGGCGGCCAAAAATACGCGTTTCCATGGTTTCTTTACCCGGAAAGCGCAGGGAGGCTTCCAGGCCGGTCATGGCGTCGGGCGACATGCTGGCACGCTCTTCCAGCATGATGCGGATTTCATCGTCCCAGTCGATGTCGTCCGGGCTCAGGGTGACCAAGCCCAGTTCCAAAGCCTGACCAGCGCGCAACGGGTTGTCATTCAAGGCTTGCAGATTTGCAATGACAGCAGCGTCTTCATAAAACCGGGTTTGCAGGCGGGTCAAGCCGTTGACAGCGGGAAACCAGCCAAAGTTGGCCGGGCTCAGTTGCAAGGCAGGCGCGACGTCTGGTAAATCAGGTAAATCAGGCAGATCCAGCATGTAAATGCGGTCGCAAGACAAGGCCAGCTCGTAGAAGGTTCCGGCAAAACACGAACCTGAATCTACCAGCGCAATCAGCGAGCGACTGGTCACGTCCAGGCGGGCCAGTGTGCGGCGCAGCGCACCCGTCGTTTCTTTCACCAGCCAGTGGTCTTTCAAATTGGCCAGCACCTCGTCCATCTGCATGACCTGCGCTGCATCGCCTCGGGTTTTGATGACCCAGGTGCCGGCCTCAGGCTCGTTGGTGCGCAGGTTCAAGATTGCGTCGTCCAGCTCGCGTTGCAGCTTGAGCGGGTACCAGTTGGCACCGGCGGCTTCAATCGCTTCAGGGGTGGATTCAATCGCCGTCGCTGGTGCATGGACTGTCACAGTGACGATGCGGCTGCTGCGGTCAACCAGTGCATCGACCGTGCTGTAGTGGTAGCCCGTGGCATCAATCACAGGCTTCAAAGCCGTGAGTTCTATGCCTTTTGAGGCTTTACCGCGCGTGGATGTTGCCCGGAGTGCTTCTATTTCTGTAGCAAGCAGCTGGCCAAACTGCTGCGGCTTGGCATGGGCGTCAATCAGCCGCCAGTCTTTGGCGCGGTCGGCGCGCACGCCTTCAGAGGTCAGGCTGAAGATATCAGCCAGGTCACGCCGCACCTTGCGCTTGTCCGTCACGCGGGTCAGGCCGCCCGTGCCGGGCAGCACGCCGAGCAGCGGTACTTCCGGCAGACTGACGGTCGATGAGCGGTCATCGACCATGATGATGCGGTCACAAGCCAGAGCCAGCTCGTAGCCGCCACCGGCACATGCGCCCGTGACCGAGGCAATGGCTTTCAGGCCGTCATGGCGGGATGAGTCTTCCAGCCCGTTACGGGTTTCATTCGTGAACTTGCAAAAGTTGACCTTCCAGCCGTGGGTGGACAAGCCCAGCATGTAAATATTGGCACCCGAGCACCAGATTTTTTCTTTGCCACTTTCAAACACCACCACCTTGACGGCAGGATGCTCAAAACGGATGTGGTTGATCGCATCATGCAGCTCAATGTCCACACCCAGGTCATAGCTGTTGAGCTTGAGCTTGTAGCCGGGCTTGATGCCGCCGTCTTCATGGATGTCGAGTTTGAGCCGGGCCACATCGCCTTCCACCGACAGGGTCCAGTGCTGGTACTTGGCCGGGTGGGTGGCAAAGCTGACCAGTTCGCGCTCCTGACCGTCAATGGTTTGCTTGAACAACAAAGGTTCTGTCATGGCATTCATCGTGTCTCTTTCGTATTTTCCAGCGGGGGAACGGCTCTTCGCAGGTCCGCCAGGCTTTGTTTGAGGCTGCGTGCAGCGGTGTCCACCACAGCGTCAGCGCGGGCGTACAAGGCTTCGCGGCTGGAGAGAATGCGGCGAATGTCTTCCATGGCTTCATGGCTGGCACCGCTTGTGGCGTCAAACGGCCGCATGTCGCCTTGTGCCACCACGCGGGCCATGTGTTCTTCAGGGCTGGCCTTGAGCCACACGCAGTAAAAGTGGTTTTGAAGCAGGTCAAAAGTCTCACGCTCACTCACGATACTGCCGCCGGTGGTCATCACCACGCCTTCAGGGTGATCTTCAGCGATGCGCAGCAGTGCGCGGCGCTCGTAGCGGCGGTAACCGGCCTGCCCATGCAACAGCAAAATCTCGTTCATGCTGGTGCCCGCTTCGCGCTCAATCTCACGGTCCAGCTCAATGAAGGGCACGCCGCGCTCCTCGGCCAGTTGCACACCCAAAGTGGATTTACCCGCGCCACGCAGGCCAATCAGGGCCACGCGTTGCGCCTGGCCCTGTGAATCACTCAAGCCAAACGTAGCGCCGAGCAAACCATAGGCCTGGTCCAGCTGCGTGTCGTCCAGCCGGGAGAGTAAGCCGTTGGCACGGGCCAGCGCCGGGCGCGGTGCGTCCTGCAGCAGTTCCAGAATGGAAATGTTCAGCGCACGGGCGGCGGCTTCAAGAGAGTTGATCGAGACATTGCCCTTGCCACACTCCACGTCTGCCAGAAAGCGCTCGCTCAGACCCGAGTCAGACGCCAGCGCCTTGCGCGTCATGCCGCGCCGGGCACGCCAGGCACGCACACGGCCACCCAGTTCCACCATCGTGGCGGGAGCGTCTTGCTCGGGCGTTTCTTTGGTCAAACTCATGACTTGCAGTATACTTCACTGTTAATATGCGTCAAGCAGTTTATTGCATTTTTTCGATAAGGGTTTGAAAATGAAGCTCAAGATACTGGTGGGCACCATGACCAGCACCGCCGACTACGTGGCGCAAGCCATACAGATGGATTGCGCAGACCTGGCAGACGACATTGAAATCATGCTGATGGACAACCTGGACATCACTGTCTTCGATACCAGTCAGGCAAAAGATGCACTTTATCTCATATGTACATCGACCTACGGCCAGGGCGACGTGCCAGACAACGCCCGTGCTTTGTACGAGTCGATGGATGCGCAGCCGCAGTTTCTGGGCCACGTCAAATACGGCGTGATTGCGCTGGGTGACCGCACTTACCTGCAAACCTATTGTTTTGGCGGCAAAAAGTTTGATGAACGACTTTCTGACTTGGGTGCGCAGCGCCTGGGCGAGCTGTATTGCCACGACGCAAGCACCGGCACCATGCCCGAAGAAGAAGCCACCGCCTGGTGCAGACACTGGCTCACACAAGCCTTGCAAACTCTGCAAAACACGCCAGCCAGTCCAGCGACAGTCTGATCAAGATAATTAAGGAAAAAAGCCCTTTAGCCCACGTATTTCCTGCACGAGCTGCTACACAAAAAATAGCAAGCCACAAAAAATCTGGAGACAAGCATGCAACTGAGCCGCGCCAACCACACGGTCAGCCCACCTCTGGTGGACATTCCCCGTGACTACAACGCCGCCCATGACCTGCTGGCCCGCAATGCCCAGCGCGCTGGCAAAGTTGCCTTTATCGATGCAGCCAGTGGTGAACAGCTCACCTATGGCGAGTTGGCCACGCAGGCGCACCGCTTCGCCAATGCTTTGCGCGCCCATGGCTTCGCACCTGAAAGCCGGGTGCTGATCGCCATGCTGGACACGCCTGAATGGCCGGTGGTGTTTTTGGGCTGCATTCTGGCGGGTGTAGTGCCGGTGGCGGCCAATACCTTGCTGACCAGCGCAGACTTTGACTACATGCTGCGTGACTCACGGGCGCAAGGTCTGGTGGTGTCAAGTGCGCTGCTGCCGGCCTTTGACGGCCTGATCGGGCAGACGGACACCCTGAAGACCGTGATCGTGGCAGGCGTGGACAGTTGTGAGTCAAATACCTGTTTGCGGCATATTTTACGGGGGCCTCCAGCTATTGAAACAGTAGCAGACACACTGTCTGACGACGTCTGCTTCTGGCTGTATTCAAGCGGCTCGACGGGCGCGCCCAAAGGCACGGTGCATCTGCACAGCCACCTGATACAGACCGCGGAGCTGTACGGGCGGGGCGTATTGGGCATGGTCGAATCCGATGTGGTGTATTCAGCCGCCAAACTGTTTTTTGCCTATGGGCTGGGCAATGGCCTGACGTTTCCGATGAGCGTTGGGGCCACAGCCGTGCTGCTGCCCGCCCGGCCTACTGCCGCAGGCGTATTTGACGTGCTTAAAACATACCAGCCGACGATTTTTTTCGGGGTTCCAACGCTTTACGCAGCCTTACTGGGAGACGCATCCAAACCCGCAAAAAACGAGCTGAATTTACGCGTTTGCGCCAGTGCAGGTGAGGCCTTGCCTGCTGAAATCGGCAAGAAATGGACAGCGCTTTACGGCTGCGAGATTCTGGACGGCATTGGCTCGACTGAAATGCTGCACATCTTTTTAAGCAACCGTCCCGGCCAGGTGTGCTACGGCACCACCGGGCAGGCTGTGCCGGGTTACAGCCTGCGCATTGTGGGCGACGAGGGCCAGCTATGCGGCGTGGGTGAGATTGGCGAGCTGCAGATCAGCGGCCCGAGCGCGGCCCTCATGTACTGGAACAACCGAGCCAAAACCAAAGCCACCTTCGCAGGCGAGTGGACCCGCAGCGGTGACAAGTACACGGTGGATGCAGACGGTTATTACACCTACGGCGGGCGCAGTGACGACATGCTCAAGGTCGGCGGCATTTATGTCTCGCCGTTTGAAGTCGAGGCCTGCCTGATGACGCATGCCTGCGTGTTTGAAGTTGCCGTGATCGGCGTGAAGGATGCAGACGAGCTGGTCAAACCCAAGGCGTTTGTGGTTTTCAAGCCGGGTCTGACAGCGACTCCAGACGAGCTCAAGGCGCATGTCAAGCAGCATCTGGCACCCTATAAGTACCCGCGCTGGTTCGAGTTTGTGAGCGAGTTGCCCAAGACCGCTACCGGCAAGATTCAGCGTTTCAAGTTGCGCGCTGCCTCGGCTGGTGCAAAATCGGCAAGCTGGTGAAAGCCCTGGCGTCTGGTGTGACACGGCGCCAGCTGCCACGGCATACCAGTCACGTCCGCTAAATCACTTGGGAGACGGCCAGATGAACAAACAGGGTTTGAACTTTTCAATGCCTCTTGCCGGAATTAAAACCATGGCAGCACTGCGGCCCGGATGGTCTGGCATCAAAGGCTGGCAAGGTTTGTTCACCGCCCTTTTGCTGGCATGCTGCGTTTTCAATGCATGCGCTGCAGGTGCCTTCACGAGCGATGTGCGCTACAGCGTTCTTGACAACAAGACCACTGGCACCAGCATTGCCGTGCTGGCCTGGAAACCTGATGATGTTTCGGTTTATTGCGACGAGAAAGAGTTCAAGAAATACGCCAGTGTGCTGGTGGTAAAAATTGAGCCCAAGGCACGCGAGCAGAAAATGGAAACCATTTCTGCCAGTGACATGAGCAAAAGCCTGGACGCTACCGGCAAGGTGGCTATCTACGGCATATTATTTCTCGTTAAAGACTATGGGCTGGGCAAAGAACGCCTGACAGCCAACGGCGTGGCCAGCCTGGCACCCGTGCAGAGCAATGCCGATGAGGCAGGTCGCAGCAAAAACCGGCGAGTTGAGCTGGTGTTGCAGTAAGCCCGGACATTGCAGCTGAACGGGATGGCTGGTGCAGCATTGAATCGGGAAATACAGGGGCTAAGAGCGCAGATATTTCTTTAGACTTCAACAATTCAAACCTCAAGCTGGGGTTTTACACTAGGGTAAAACCAAGGCTTTTCCCTTAGCATCTGCGCATTCGTCACCCATGTTGCGCGTCCTTTGCCATCCTTTTTAACCAGGAGTTTTCATGACCTCACGCCGCCTTGTACTGACCCACAGCGCTGCCATCATTGGCGCCGCATCCACTGGCCTTCTGCTGCCCGGCATCGTGCGTGCGCAATCTGCCAAGGTACGCGTCGGTTTCATGTTGCCCTACACCGGTACCTTTGCGCAGCTGGGCGTGGCGATTGAAAACGGTTTTCGCATGGCCATCAATGAGCAGGGCGGCAAGCTGGGCGGGCGCGAGATCGAGTATTTCAAGGTCGATGACGAGTCCGAGCCTTCCAAAGGCATTGAAAACGCCAACAAGCTGGTGCAGCGCGACAAGGTTGATGTGCTGGTCGGTACTGTTCACTCGGGTGTGCAGATGGGCATTCAAAAAGTCGCGCGCGAGTCTGGCGTGCTTAGCCTGATTCCCAATGCCGGCGTGCATGCCGCCACGCGCTCGCTGTGCGCGCCCAACGTGTTCCGTACCTCGTTCAGCAATTCCCAGCCGACGCGCGCCCTGGGCAAAGCGATGGTGGACCGGGGCGCTAAAACAGCTGTCTGGATCACCTGGAAATATGCCGCAGGTGACGAGGCTTTTGAAGGTTTTAAAGAAAGCTACACAGCGGCAGGCGGCAAGATCATCAAGGAATTGAGCCTGCCCTTCCCGCAAGTGGAGTTTCAGGCGTTGCTGACCGAAATCGCCGCGCTCAAACCCGATGCAGTGGCCTGCTTTTTTGCCGGTGGTGGCGCTGCCAAATTTATCCGCGACTACGCTGCGGCTGGGCTCAAGGGCAAGATACCGCTGTACGGTTCGGGCTTTTTGACCGAGGGCGTGCTGGAAGCCGCTGGCCCGGCAGCGGACGGCATCATCACCACCATGCATTACAGCGACTCGCTGGCGACCCCGCGCAATGGCCAGTTCCGCCTGAACTACGCCAAAGCGTTCAAGACCCAGCCCGATGTGTACGCGGTACAGGGTTACGACACTGGCCTGCTGCTGGTGCAGGGTGCCAACGCTGTCAAGGGCGACTTGAACAACAAGGCCGCCCTGTACAAGGCCATGGAAAGTGCCACCATCGACAGCCCGCGCGGCAAGTGGACCATGAGCCCTTCGCACAACCCGGTGCAGGACATGTACCTGCGCGTGGTGGAGAACAAAGAGAACAAGGTGATCGGCATTGCTGCTAAAGCACTTGCAGACAGCGGCGCTGGCTGCAAACTAACTTGACCCCCACGGTTGCTCACTGCGTGTAGCGCCCTGCCCCCCGAGGGGGCCGCTGCGCCTGCGGTCTGGCGAAGCCAGTCCCGCGGCCCCTGCTTGCAGGACAGAGCCGTGCCGACATTTGTTTAGTCATTCAAACCGTAAGCTTTCTCCCATGGATTTCCCCCAATTCCTTATCCAGCTGCTCAACAGCGTGCAGTACGGCTTGCTGCTGTTCATGCTGGCTGCGGGCCTGACGCTGATTTTTGGCATCATGGGCGTGGTCAATCTGGCGCATGGCAGTTTTTACATGCTGGGCGCTTACCTGGCGTGGTCGCTCAGTGCTGCTTTTGGCAGCCTCACGCTGGCCATTGTGGTCGGTGCTGTGCTGGCAGTGGCTTTTGGCCTGGGTCTTGAATGGCTGCTGTTCCGGCATTTTTACAAGCGGCCCCATCTGGACCAGGTGCTGCTGACGTTTGGCCTGATCTATATTTTTGAAGAGCTGCGCTCGATTGTCTGGGGCGACGATGTGCATGGCGTGCCGATTCCCGCCCTTTTGAGTGCTTCGATTCCGCTGACCGACAACCTTTCGTACCCGATCTATCGCCTGTTCATGTCGGGCGTGTGCATTGTGCTGGCGCTGGGCCTGTATTTTCTGATCTCCAGAACCCGGCTGGGTATGAAAATCCGTGCAGGGGCATTTAACCGCGACATGGCCGAATCGCTGGGCATCAACATCAAGCTGATCCACGCCGTGGTGTTTGCCTTGGGCGTGGGCCTGGCAGCGGTGGCGGGCATGATTGCTGCACCGGTGGCCAGCGTCTATCCCAACATGGGCTCACAAGTGCTTATCATGTGTTTTGTAGTGGTTGTGATTGGCGGCATTGGCTCGGTGCGAGGTGCACTGATTGCCGCGTTATTGGTCGGCCTGGTGGATACTTTTGGCAAGGTGCTGCTGCCGCAGGTCGCTGGCATGCTGGTGTACATGCTGATGGCTGCCGTGCTGCTCTGGAAACCTGAAGGACTGTTCAAGGCATGAGCGCACTTTCATCCGTTCGGGCTGAGCTTGTCGAAGCCAGTCCCTGCCAAACCCCTTCGACCCTTCGACCCGCTCAGGACAGGCCAAGCTCAGGGCGAACGGTGAACGACTCATGAGCGCACAGCAAGCCAACCTCGAAGTACTGCCCACCAGCATCAAGCTGGTCCTGGGCATGGGCCTGGTGGCTCTGCTCGCTTTCCCGTTTGTGGGCACACCGTTTTACACGGAGATGGTCACACGCATGATGATCATGGCGATTTTTGCCATGAGCCTGGACTTGCTCCAGGGTGTCACAGGCCTGGTGTCACTGGGCCATGCGGCTTATTTTGGGCTGGCAGGCTATGCGCTGGCTTTTCTCACCCCGCAAGGCGAGGCCGTGAGCCTGTGGTGGACGCTGCCCGTGGCGGTGCTGGCATCCGGCCTGGCCGCACTCATCATCGGTTTTTTTGTGGTGCGCACGCATGGCATTTATTTCATCATGGTCACGATGGCGTTTGCGCAAATGGTGTTTTACCTGTTTTTTGACAACCGGGTGCTGGGCGGCTCCGATGGCCTGTATGTCAACTTCAAACCCGGTACCGCCCTGTTTGGCTGGGTGCCTTTTGATCTCGACAACAAGCTCGCGCTGTACTACTTCACCCTGGCCGCGCTGCTGCTGGTTTATGCGTTTTTGCGCCGCCTGCTGTTCAGCCCGTTTGGCCGCACGCTGAGCGGCATCCGCGTAAACGAGCACCGCATGCGTGCCATGGGTTATGGCGTGTTTGGCTACAAGCTGGCAGCATTCACCGTGGCTGGCGCACTGGCCGGGCTGGCGGGCTATTTGTGGGGCGCACAAACGGGTTACATCAACCCGGAACTGATGGGTTTTCAGATGAGTGCGCACGCCATCATGATGGTGATTCTGGGTGGCATGGGCAACTTTGCCGGGGCTATTGTCGGGGCGTTTGCGTTTGAGTATTTGCTGCATGTTTTCAAGGACCTGCCAACGGTCGGCAGCGTCAACCTGGGCAAGCACTGGCAGCTCTGGATGGGCCTTTTTATTGTGCTGCTGGTGACGTTTGCGCCACGCGGGATACTGGGGCTGGTTGAGAAGTTCATGAAGCACAGGGACAAGAATCATGAATGAAGTCCTCCTGAGCGCCAAAAATCTCACCAAACGCTTTGGCGGTTTGGCGGCTGTCAACGATGTGTCGGTGGACCTTTACCGCAACCACATCCACGCAGTGATCGGCCCCAACGGCGCAGGCAAATCAACGCTGACCCATTTGCTCTCGGGTGACTTGCCGCCGACCTCCGGCAGCGTTGCATTGGGCACGACAGACATCACCGGCTGGACGCCCGAGAAAATTTCGCGCCAGGGCCTGGGGCGCAGCTACCAGAAGACCAACATTTTTTTACCCTTCAGCGTCTGGGACAACGTCCATCTGGCCGCGCAGTCGCGTACGCCCCAGGCCCACAAGTGGCTGACCAATGCTTCTGATTTCATAGCTACCCGCGCACGGATTGAAAGGGCTGTCGAGCTTTCTGGCTTGCAAAACAGGCTAAAAAGTATTACGGGAACCATCAGCCATGGCGAGCAGCGCCAGCTTGAAATTGCCATGACACTGGCCACCGAGCCGCAGGTGATTTTGCTGGACGAACCGCTGGCCGGCATGGGTGCGGTAGAAGCTGAACGCATGATGGCGCTGCTGCAGACAATCAAAAAAGACCACGGCATTTTGCTGGTCGAGCATGACATGGACGCGGTTTTCGCATTGGCTGACAAACTCACCGTGATGGTCAATGGCCAGGTGATTGCCAGCGGTACACCGGCAGAAATCCGGGCAGACAGCGGTGTTCAGGCCGCGTATCTTGGAGAAGAACATTGAAAACGCATTCATTGAACGCACAGATGCAAAGAACGCAGAAAACGCAGAGAATCGCAGAGGGTATTCACAAACCACTCTCGATATTTTCTCTGCGCAACTCTGCGTTCTCTGCGCCTCTGCGTTAAGGACCTCTTCACCATGGACCTCCTCATCAACGCCAAAGATATCCAGACCTACTACGGTGCCAGCCATATCCTGCGTGGCGTCAATTTTTCAGTGGCGCGCGGCGAAACCATTGGCCTGATGGGGCGCAACGGCATGGGCAAAAGCACGCTGCTCAAGAGCATCATGGGCCTGGTCAAGCCGCGGGGTGGCTCGGTTGACATTTCAGGCCAGACCATGACGGGTCGTGCGCCCTACGAAATAGCGCGTCTGGGTATTGCCTACGTGCCCGAGGGGCGTGGTATTTTTGGCAATCTGAGTGTGGTTGAGAACCTCAAGATGGCAGCCCGCACCGGAACGCGTGGCCAGCGTGACTGGACGTATGAGCGCGTGCTGGACACCTTTCCGCGTCTGAAAGAACGGCTGGGCCACGGCGGCCAGCAGCTCAGCGGCGGCGAGCAGCAAATGCTTACCATTGGCCGGGCACTCATGACCAACCCGGATGTGCTGATACTCGACGAGGCCACCGAAGGCCTGGCACCGCTGATTGCCAGGGACATCTGGCGCATCTGCAGCATGGTGCGGGGCACCGGTATCAGCAGCGTGATCGTTGATAAAAACTGGAAACATGTCACGCAAATCACCAACCGCAATGTGATTTTGGTCAAAGGCGAAGTGGTGTTTGAAGGCAGCTCTGCCGACCTGCGCGCCAGGCCTGAGCTGCTGCTGCAGTACCTGGGCGTTTAAAAACTATGCGCACCCAGATAGCCATCATCGGTGCAGGCCCGGCAGGTCTTTTGCTGGGGGCACTGCTGCACCAGGCGGGCATCGACAACGTCATCATTGAGCGCCAGGGCAGCGACTATGTTTTAGGCCGTATCCGCGCGGGTATTCTGGAGCAAGGCACGGTTGATATGCTGCACAGCGTGGGCGCTGGCCAACGCCTGGCAGCTGAAGGCACGCCTCACCATTCGATTGAACTGGTGTTTAAAAACCAGCGCCACGCCATTGATGTGCATGGCCTGACGGGCGGCAAAGTCGTCACAGCCTATGGGCAAACCGAAGTCACCCATGACTTGATGGCAGCGCGGCAGGCTGCAGGCCTGCTCACGGTGTATGCGGCCAGCGGGGTCAGTCTGCATGACTTTGACAGCCCGCAGCCCAGCGTGCGTTATACCAAGGACGGCAAACACCACGAACTGGCTTGCGACTTCATCGCCGGGTGTGACGGCTTTCACGGCATCAGCCGGGCCAGCGTACCGAAAACAGCCATCACAGAGTTCGAGCGTATCTACCCCTTCGGCTGGCTGGGCGTGCTGGCAGATGTGCCGCCGGTATCACCCCACGCGATTGTGTATGGCAACCATGCACGGGGGTTCTCGCTGTGCTCCATGCGCAGCCTGAGCCGCAGCCGCTACTACGTGCAGTGCCCGATTGACGACCAGGTGGCGCAATGGAGCGATCAGGCCTTCTGGGACGAGCTGCGCCGCCGTCTGGACCCGGAACTGGCCGACCGCATCATCACCGGCCCGTCGATTGAAAAAAGCATTGCCCCGCTGCGCAGCTTTGTTGCCGAGCCGATGCGTTTTGGACGCCTGTTTTTAGCAGGGGACGCCGCCCATATCGTGCCGCCCACGGGTGCCAAGGGACTGAACCTGGCCGCGTCTGACGTGAAGTATTTGTCTATTGCGTTGATTGACTTTTATCTGGAAAAGTCTGACGCGGGCATAAATGCTTACTCACAACGCGCGCTCAGCCGGGTCTGGAAAGCAGAGCGCTTTGCCTGGTCACTGACAACGCTGATGCACCGCTTTCCACAAAGCGGCGGATTCGGCCAGAAAATCCAGGAAGCCGAGCTGGATTACCTGGTCAGCTCGCGAGCCGCCGCCACCGCACTGGCTGAAAACTATGTGGGTTTGCCGCTGTAAGTGTGCTGGTTATATGGCCAAAATTCAGCATACACCGCCTCGCGGTAGCAGTTGATGCTGGACGAGGGGCGAGGTACGGGGTATTTATTGATCAAATAGGGCTGTAGCGCATGTAATGCCTGCGCAAGCAGCTATCAAAAACAGAGCAATCCAGGCGAAAAGTATCTGGTTTCAAGCAGAGGCGAGCAGAGGCAAACGCTCGTTGCAGCGCTGAGTTAGCCCGATTGCCCGTCGGTGGATTTTGATGGAATTTGCCCCTCGGTAACTACAGCGACATTCAATAAATGCGCTAATGCAAGCCCTGACCCAATACCGTTCTCTTGAGCGTAAAAACCGTTCGGGCTGAGCTCGGCCTGTCCTGAGCTTGTCAAAGGGTCGAAGCCTTGCCCTGTATTGGCAACCCTTCGACAAGCTGTATTGAGACCTGACCCCAAGTGCCCAAAAGTGTCCAAATGCCCAAATGTGCGTTACCGAACAGACAACTTGAGTATGCACAGCTAGCCTTCAGGCATGTTGCATGAATTCATCAAAAAAAACAGAGAACTGCTGATTTCAAGAATCGCCAGTACGTCAGCGCAAGGCAATGGGTACAGTGACTTGCAAACTGCAGCACTTGGGCACATTGGCGCTTTTCTCGATCAATTAACCGATGCCTTGTATGTTGAGCACGGCATATCCGGTGATTCAGCCAAGTCGAGTCCGACAACGACGGGCCCGGCGCCTGCTGTCCAGATGTCTAACACCGCCTATTGGCATGGCCGTGATTTACGCGACTCCAACCTCACCGTTGGGGCGGTCGTCCGCAACTACGGAAGCGTTTGCCAGGCGATTACGGGATACGCAGTCGATGTCAATGCGCCTATTGACGTTGCTGAATTCAAAACCTTGAATTGGTGTCTTGATGAAGCGATTGCGCAAGCAGTCACCGCATTTACCACGCCTGCACCGGTCAGCATTTATAGCTTGAAAGCCTCTCAACTGAAGCACGACGAGCGACTGGACAACATGGCGAAGATGACCCATCACATCAGAATTATTGCCAATGCGGTTGCAGCAATGCGTACGGGACAGGTGGGACTAAATGGCGCTACAGGCACGCTGCTCGACGGAAGCTTGAACGCTTTGCAAGATCTGGTTGAACAAGGTATCGATCAGCGGTTGTAGAGGCCTTCCGGTACTCTGGGGTCAGGTGTTGCCATATAGCATTTTGACGATCTGACCACAGTTGTTAATCTCAACTATGCCTGATTTTTATACATAAATGCTATTTTGTAAGACCTGACTCCAAGGCTCCTCCCAGGCTCCTCCCAGGCTCCTCCAGGCTCCTCCCCTTAAGCCGAAAAACCGTTCGGGCTGAGCTTGTCGAAGCCTTGCCCCGAAGCTAGGGGTCAGGTCTTGCAAAAAGCGAAGCTAGGGGTCAGCGAAGCTAGGGGTCAGGTCTTGCAAAATAGCAAAATACTGAATCAAGATACAAATTTGCACAGCTGTAAGGCGTCATCTGATCACAGCTGTTGATCTGGACTATGCCTAATTTTTATACATGGATGCTATTTTGCAAGACCTGACCACGATTTTCCCTTGACCCCGATTTTCCCTTTGACCCCAATTTTCCTTGTCGGTTGGACGAGGTTTTTACGCAAAACGTCGTCGGGTTGGGTATCAACTACCAAATAACTCTGAGTGCGTGCCGCAGCGAACAAAATTGATCCAGTTTGCTTCTATTTGGTAGATCAGCAGAAAGTCTCCGCCAATGTGGCATTCCCGGTGGTCGGCCCAATCGCCTTTTAAAGCGTGGTCCAGCCATTCAGGGCCAAGCGGAGCATCGTTTGCAATCAGCAGCAGCATCGCTGCCTTGAGCCGCGTCATGTCGTAACGCCCTGAATGCGAAAGCCGAAGCCAGTCTTTTGAAAACGCCTTGGCATAGTCCGCAGCGCGCGGCGGCACCGCCCGCTTAATTGCCGCTGATTTACTTGCCGCTGTTTTTTTCAAGATCGGCAAACATGTCTTCAGCCGAAGCAAAACGGCTTTCACCGTTGCGGCGGTCAGCCATCATGGCGCGGGATTCCGCCATGGCCGCTTGTGTGTCAGCGTTAGGCACCTTCAGCTCAAGCGGAAAAGCCTGCTCAACCACCACTCGCCGCAAGAACAGGCGAACCGCGTCCGACACCGACAAGCCCATCGTTGTCAGCGCCGCCGTAGCCTGTTCTTTGATGTCGTCATCTACCCGAATGTGAAGCATTGAAGTCTGCGCTGCCATGGTGCGGTTCCTGTGCATGAAAAATTGATTATGTATCTCATTTGAGATTTTTGCAAGATGCTGGCCTGAAATTAGGGTCAGGTCTCAATACTGTTCACTTAAGACCGTTCTCCCTGAGCTTGTCGAAGGGCTGCCAATACACGGTAAGGCTTCGACAAGCTCAGCCCGAACGGTTTTCTGCTTAAGTGAACAGTATTGGGTCAGGTCTTGCAAAATAGCATTCGTAATGAGCCCTGGGATCAAGTCCTGCCTTCATACACTTTCAAACAGCATGCTGACAGTACGCCTCCCAGCTCAAGCCTAACCAGGCAGCAATACCAGCAAAGAACGCGGCAGCAGCTGCCTAAAACTTTTGTCGAAGGTTGCAAAAGGCTCGCTCAATGAGATCGCCAGGGACGCCAGCCAGGCATCGGGGATGTGGTTGGCCGACAGTTGCTTGTCCATGACGAGCTGACGCAATACAGGCCATTCAGACGAGCTGCCCAGCAGCTGTGCTTTGGGATCACTCAAAAGCCAATCTATAAATTCGATGGCTTGCGTTGCAGACGAAGCCAGCAGAAAAATTCTGGTGTTAGTGACGAGCCGTATGAACCCACTGATCACCTGCATTGGCAAGACCAGTTTTTGACCTTGCGAAGGTTCCTGCAAGAACTTATTCAGCCACTGCGATACTTGTGCATGGTGGACATGATCAGAGCGGTAGGCGGCTACCAGCACATTGATGTCAGGCAGCATGCTCTGGGGAATCCAGCAGGTCAAGCATCTCGCGTGTGCTTGAACCACTCAACCCAGGTGCAAGACCCCCCTGGCCTGGCGTAGCGTGGAAAACAGGCATGGGTGGCCTTGTGCTGGGCGCTGGCAATGGCGCACTTCGCAGTCGCAGGCGCAAGCCCTCTTCAATCAGCCTTGTCAGGGTTGAACGCTCACGCGCAGCCAATGCTTTGGCCTCCATCAACAGCGTGTCATGAATATTTAGCGTCGTTTTCATAGTAAAAAGTATACAGATATCTGTACTGATTGGTAATCAAACGCTCCGTGTTTAGTAGCGCGCTCACGGGGCCTTCCTTTCTTTGGTCAACCTGCTGGCCTTGGGTGTCTTTTTATCCTCATGCGTCAGAAACCCAATGGGTCGCTTGCTCGGCTCCGATGGAGTGGCCAGATTTTGGAGGTGGTCGCAATTTGCGACCACCTCGGCTTTTTCATCCAGCGTAAGTTGAAACAGAAAATCGTTGGGGAAGCGGTCCCGATTGCGTTTGACCTGCTCATTGAGCCGCTTGGTCTGCACCCCCCCATATAGCGCAGCCAAGTCCACATCCAGCATGACCCGCAAGCCGCAAGTCTCTGGGACACGGCACATCGCGAGGGGAAAGCCAACGTCACTCATCCGCAGCCGCTTCCTGCGCCGCCATTGCAAACAGCTCCGTCAGCTTGGCCTGCAGCAAAAGCTTGGTCGGCTGGAGTTGCGTGGTGTATTGCGCCACCAGCGCTGGCGACAGGCTGCGGGACAGCGCGTACTCGACCACTTCATGATCGCGGTCCTTGCACAGCAACACGCCAATGGCTGGGTTTTCGTGCGGCTTGCGATGGTCGCGGTCCAGAGCTTCGAGGTAAAACTCCAATTACCCCAAGTGGGCGGGCTGAAAGTCTTCGGCCTTGAGTTCAATAGCCACCAGGCAGTTCAGACCCCGGTGAAAAAAGAGCAGGTCCAGGTAGAAGTCTTTCATGCCGACTTGCAACCGAAACTGTTCACCGATAAAGCAAAAATCTCGCCCCAGTTCCGTCAGGAACAGCTTTAATTTGGCAACCAGTCCACGCTGCAAATCGTCTTCTTTATGGTCGGGCGGCAATGCAAGAAAATCAACAAGGTAAGTATCTTTGAAAAACTGCGCCGCGCCGGGATGCAAAACTCTCAACGCTGTTGAGAGTTTTGCGGGCGATGTGGCCACACGCGCAAACAGTGCGCTGTCAATCTGTTGTGCAAGTTGCCTGACAGACCAACCTTCCTGAAGTATCCATTGCAGGTAAAACGCACGCTCCTGCCGACTTTTACATTTGCTGAGCAAGTGCAGATTGGCCGACCATGGCAATTCTCTCAACCGTGTTGAGAGTTCTTCGTCGCCCTCATAAGCTTCAAAAAACTGTTTCATGCGCCACAGGTTTTGTGCAGAAAATCCTTTCCAACCGGGTTCACGC
>JBBRMH010000045.1:0-23612 GCA_038230935.1 Burkholderiales bacterium
TCGCAGGGCGTGACCGGGCTGGGCTTTATCCAGCTCGACGACAACGGCGAGTCCAAAGAACGGCTCACACCCAACGCCGATGACCCGCCGCGCATACCGCTCAAGCCCGGCGGTCTCGACAAGCTGCTCAAGCAAAGCGAGGTTATTTTCAACCAGGCCGAGCAGGCCACCACCCGGCTCAATTTGCTGTTGTCTGACGAAAACCGCGCCGCCATGGCAGTGGCCATCACCAACCTGGGCAGCGCTGCCAGTGGCATCAAGGACTTGTCCGTCAGCCTGCGCACCACGATGGATGCTCAGTTTGGCCCGGACCGGGTCGATATTCCAAAAGTCGTCAAAAACCTCGACACCACACTGACCGCCCTGCGCCGCACCACCGACGCGGCTACTGCCACCGTGGCTGAGGTCGGCGTGACGGCCAGGCGCCTGAATGAAAAAGGCGGCCCGCTCGACAAGCTCTCTGACGGCGGCACCGCGCTCGCCGCAGGGGTAGAAACCTTCAGCGCCGCCACGCTGCCCAAGCTGGGCGAGGTGGCTGACGAGACCGCGCGCACCATGCGCCAGCTGCGGCGCACCGTCAACTCGGTCGATGACAACCCGCAGGCGCTGATTTTTGGCAACGGCCCGCCCGTGCCCGGCCCAGGCGAGCCAGGCTTTTCAGCAACCGGAGCTTCAAAATGATCAGAGTCAGGTCTCAATGCAATCAAAACGCTCCTGAATTAATAGCTTCCAGCGCAGGTAATCTATGGGCTAGTGGTAGTTTTTATACCCAGTGCAGGGCACGCCTGACAACGTTGACGGCACTGGCCTTGTCTGTCGTGCTGGCTGCTTGCTCGGCATTGCCCGACAAGCCCGTGCGCCCGGTGCTGTATGACTTTGGGCCGGGGGTGGTGGCTGCGCCGCAAGCGTCAACCCTCTCGCCCTTGCCCGCATTGCCTGCCATCGCGCTGGACGACATCACCACCAGCGGCGGCGCGCTTGACAACACCGCCTTGCTTTACCGGCTGGCTTATCAGGATAGCCAGCAGCTGCGCCCCTACGCGATGGCCCGCTGGAGCACGCCCCCCGCACAGCTGGTGCGCCAGCGCCTGCGCGAGCAACTGAGCCTGCGCAGGCCTGTGTTTAACGCCCGGGAAGGCGTGGCGATCAACCGGGGCCAGGCCGGCTCTGACGTCAAAGTGGTGTTGCCGCTGCGCCTGCGGCTCGACCTGGAAGAATTCAGCCACCTGTTTATTGCACCGGACACCAGCGTGGGTGTGATCCGCCTGCGTGCCACGCTGGTAGAGGTGACAACAGCGGGTGAAAAATTTGTTGCCCAGCGCAGTGTGGTGGCGCAACGCCCCGCGCCAAGCTCCGACGCACCGGGCGGTGTGCACGCTCTGACCGAAGCGACCGATGCCGCCATTGCAGAGATTGACCAGTGGCTGCAGAAAAACACCGGGCAATAGGGAAGTCCGGGTTATCTCGCTGCCGCCTGATGCGGCATCAGGCAGCAGCGCTCTGAACAGCTCTGCCCGTTTTTGACATCCTCCCCTCCCTAAAGGACTTATACCCTAAAAGTACATAGTTTTTGAGTGAGTGGTCCTAACTGACGGTCAGCATTGAATTTTTGTCATCAAAGTATTGCAATGTATAAATACATCGCAATACATCGTAACTTTCGAGCGCTGGCGGCAACGTCGGCGCTTTTTATTTGTGCTCGTACTTGTCGGTCCCGCTCTAGACCCTGCACTCGCCGCGAGGCAGCCATCGTGGGATGGCGTCGCTTCGCTCCTGTCAGGCCCGCAGGGTCAGTTGCCCAGCACCTTGCGGATTGCGCGGGCAAAGCCCACTTCGAACATCGTCCGGCCGCGCTCGTTGACGATTTCACCGTGGCTCCCTTCCTTTAGGCCGCGCTCTTCGAGGTAGTCGGCCGACACTGCTTTCTGCAAGGCCACGCGCTCAGACGGGGTCAGTTGAGCCGACAGTGCAAGGATTGCCACCGGCTGCGTCCCGGAGGTAGACGAGACAATTGCGCCCAGAGGGCGCCGGTCCACGGTCACCTGCGTGTTGGCCTTCAGCACGTTGAGCTGCGCCTTGATTTTGTCGCGCTCGGCGATGGTGGCCTGCATGATGGAGCGGATGGCCGGGTCCTCGATGCGCATCAGGTATTCGTGGCTTGCCAGGGTCTTCGGGGGCTTGGGCGCGGCGGGGCCGGCATAGGCGGCCCAGGCTTCGATGAGGGCCTTGTAGTCAGCAGACTGGGCGTTGTAGAGGGCGCGGCCTTTCAGGATGCCCTCGGCTTCAGCCAGGCGGCCGATGGCCGGCAGCGAGAAGTCGCGCGAGCCTGCTTCATGCTGCTTGCGGCAAAGCTCGTGCATCTTCGTCAGATTCGCCCTCCGATTCGAGCGGCCACCCTTGTCGAGCAGCGACGCCAGCACGACGTCCGGATGGATGTCTGTCATGCCGTTCATGCTGCAACTCCCGTCAGGGCTCGTCTCACGGCAGTGGAGACCCGGGCGGGGTTGGCTGCTGGCAGCAGCGTGGCGAGGTCCATGTCGAAGTGCTGGCTGAGTTTCACGCCTGCGTCCATCAGGCGAATCACTTCCCGCTGGCCCAGTGCCGGGTTCTGCGGGTTCATCTGCCGGGCGAGATGCCGCATGAAGGCATTGCCGGCGAGCAGTTGGTCCTGTTCACTCAACAGCATAAAGACAGGCGGCAAGTCGTCGCGGTAAAGCACGGCGTCGAGCAGCTGGCTGCGGCGAAAGACCGCCTTGCCCGGCTCCAAGTCGGGGTAGACCTCGACGCTGTCGCACACGCCAGCCAACTGGAGCAACTCCGACTCCGTTTCCTCGAAGGCGATTTTCACGTCGTCCACCGTGCCGGCAGCGACCAGCTGCATGCCGGCGCCCTGCGCAGCTTCGAGCGCCGCCTTGCAGCGTTCGATGAGACGCCAGCAGGCTACTAGGTCTTCGGCGAGGTCGCTAAAGCGCTTCATGGCGCTTTCCCAAACACGCTCGGCCTGCCGATAGGCATCCTGGCGAGCGAATGGTAGCCCTGCGTCTTCCGTATCTGCCTTCTGCTTTTTCAGGTCCTGGAGCGCATCTTCGCGGGCAAGGCAGCCGTTGCGCGCCTCATCAAAGTGATAAGCCAGCGTGTTGAAGTGAGCGGCCAGTGCGGGCAGGTGATGTGGCTCGGTCACGAACCAGCGACAGCGCACGCAGTTGCGGCTGCCGCCCGGGACTGGTCCGCACTTGGGGGCGGAAGGTGAACCAATGTTCGGCCCCCCGTTGTAACAACCACCCACCGCGCCGTTGTCTTCGGCCTCGCTCGTATTGCCACCGACCAGGCACAGCCCGTGGTGCATCAGCATCCAGCCCACGGGGTTGCGCGCGGCCGGATGCTGCGGGATGGCGGCGGCGAGGCTGGGTACGCTGTTGCAGATGGCCTTTTGCAGCAGTTCGTCGTACTCCGTGTCGAGCAGAAAATTCTGGATGCTCACCTCCTTGTTCGCCTCCAGTCGCTCAGCTGCGCCAAGGAGCACGTCGCGGATGTGCGTCGCGCCGGGCTTGGTGTAATAAAGGGTCATCAGCAGACGGCTGTGGCCGACGAGCTTTTGCAGTACGGGGAACGGCACCTGGCCTTCGAGCGCCAGCGCGGTGATGAGGGAGACGCGAAGGCTGTGCAGGGGGAAGAGCGTTGTGTAGACACCTTGTCTTCTCTTTTCCACGGGAGGTAAGAAACAAATGGTCACCCCATTTCGATGGGTTTCATGTCGGCCAGCAAGCCGCATTTCAAAGGCACGCAATAGAGCAAACCACGCTGATTCCAAGCCATCCATGCCTATGGGGAAATGTTGAAGGCCGACTCGGGTCTCCGGCATCCTGAAGAGGAAGCAGGCGTCCGGATAGCCCGCGAGTTGCACTTCGCTCTTCGCCTTGATGTAGCGACCGTCCAGTTCCGTCCAGGCCGTGCGCCGCGAGACGGGGTTGTACTTTTCCTGCCAATTGCGCAGCTTCTCCAGCCAGTAGAAGACGTCCTGATGCACCGGACCGCCGGAGGACCACGGCAGCACGTACCCCTTGTCAGTACCGGACTTTCCGATGTCGGCGGTCTTGTTGGTGTTGATGTAGAGAACGGCCGGGACGTCTTCGCCGTCCGCGAGCGGGTTGCTGCGGCGGAACACCCCCTGTTGGTGCGGACAGCGTTCACTGCCCTGTGCAAGCCGGCTCGGGTTCAACGCCCAGACGCCCGCCGCGTAGCGCCAAGTGTCGGCCTCACCCGAGTCGAGCATACGGACCTGGAAGGTGCGCAGCGGCAAGATGAGCTTCACGAGCAGGGCGACCCACCGCACCGGGCTCCACACCTCCAGGCGAGTTCCGTTCTTCATCGGCCGCTCACGCCACACGCAGTCCGGGTCGTTCCGGTCGAGTAGGTCTGCTGTTACTTCAAACCAATCCTGTGCTTCCGATTGTCGATAACCGCTTTTGAAGCCAAGTGCGCTCTGCGCCCACAGCCAGCCTCGGAAGTCAGGGCCTGCCGCGAGCATCTGGCGCAGCTCGTCGATGTAGCCGTAGGGCAGCGGCGAATACACGCTTTCGTCGCGGCGTGGCAAACCACTTTTCGACATCCGTGGCACTGGGTTACGGAAGGCCGGTGAGACCACTGGCAGGCCGTCGTCGGCAGCTTCGCTGAACTCATGCAGCAGCACGAAGTGCAGGAAGGCGTGGATGCAGTTGTTGTACTGGATGCCTTTTTCTGAATCCGGGCAGGCCATTCGATAGAAGTCGGGCAAGACCGTGCTGCGCGCCAGGAACACCGCCGGGTCGAGCGGCAGCCCCTGTTGGACGAGGTAGCGTTCAAAGAAGAACACCAAGGCCTGTAGCCTTTGGCCAACACCGCGTGTCTCGCCTTTCAGCCACTCCACTGCCAGGGCGCGCCAAACGCCGAGTTGCTGATAGTCCCGCTCCACCCAGCCGAGGCTCGTGTCCGTATCACGGTTCAACCCTTTTACCTTGGAGGCCGGGGCAGCGGGAACCTGGAGTACAGACGTTGTCTTTTTTATGGGCATGTGGATTCCTTAGTCGTTGAGTTCGATGCCAGGCAGCAGCCGGCCCGGCATGGAGGGCGTCCCGGCGTGCTTGTCCCGTAGCCGCTGCGCCGCCGCTTCGAGGGCCGCCAAGGCCTCACGGGAGTTCGCCTGCGTGTAGACCTCCTGGCTTTCCAGCGAGGCGTGATGCATGAAGCGGCGGATGAGCGCCTTGTCGATGCCGGCGTTGCGCAACCGGCGACCGTAAGCGTGGCGGTGGCCATGCGGTGTCGTTCCCAGCGCCTTTGCGACCGTGAGGCCGATGCGCTCGCATGCGGCGGCGTGCGCCTTGTTGTACTGGGTGAGCGTGTACATCGCGCCCACGGGCTCGCGGCTCAAGTTGATGAAGGCGAAGGGGTGGTCGCGGTCAATGCGTGCAACCTGCTCCAGGTAGCGGTGCCACAGGTGCTGGAACCACTCGCCATATTCCGGCAGGAACCAGTACGCCTGCTTGTAGTAGGCCGCATCGTGCATGCCACCCTTCCAGCCGGCGTGGCGTCGGTCCATCACCTCGGTGCGGGGCACGAGACCAAACTGCTGGGCGAGGTATTCCGCCCGGTTGCCTTTGCGCGGTCGCCCCCGCTCGTCGCGCCAATCGGCGGGCGCAGTGCCGTAGGTCGGGTGGTGAATGAGTACCTTGGCTTGGCGCGGGTTGGCCGGGTCCGGGAACACGTCCGGAACGTAGAGGTGCAAGGGCTCCGACTCGCGGAATCCGGCACCGTGCAGCAGCAGCGTGATGAGCATGCCGCGGTAGTCCTGGCGTCCGGCCGCGCTGAATCCCTTGGCCAGCAGTTCCTCGAAGCGCTCTTCCGGGAAGGCTGGCGGTTCGCCAGTTTCGACCTTGGGCAGGCGTCGCCCCCGGACACGGTGCCCGGTTTCGGTGGGAGACGCATTGGCGGCCCAGGTGTGCCCGAGGAAGGCCTTGCTGCGCCGGTACTGGTAGGCGGCCTCGTCGGTCTGGCGGTCGAAGGCGCCGCCCGCATAGTGCGGATTGACCTTGGCCGCCTCGGGGCGCATCTCGCCGAGCCAATCGAAGAAGTCCGTGAGGTGGGTGACGATGTGCGAGGCATCCTGCGGCGAGCGCGGCGCCCAGCACAGGCCGCTCGGGTCGAGTCCGGTCTCGCGCTCGAAGGTGCCGGTGTAGAGCCGCTGGGCGAAGTTCTGGAACAGGCGGTAGGTATCGCGCTCGGCGGGGTTGGATTGCAGGTATTCAAGGAACATCCGCACCGAGCGATTCACTTTCGACATCCAGGTCAGGCTGCGGTCGTGGCTGCGATGCAGACAGTAGTCGAGCAACGGCTCCAGCACGCCAGCCGGGGTCAGCAGTGCAGGCAATTCGGTATAGACACCTGTGGCATCGGTGTGGATACGGGCTTTGACGGTCACAAACATGGGAGACCTAAACAGCCAGCTGACGCAACAAGTCGGTCGCGCCTTTGAAATCGACACGGCGCACATGCATGACCAAATCCACCGCGCCGCCGCCGCCGCGCTGGAGCCGGGTGTCGAAGAACTTGGGGCCGCGAAGCAGTAATTCGAATTCCTGTCCTTCAGCATTGACGTGGTACCGCTGAGTGCCCTGCGCACTCATGGGCTCGAAAGTGTTGTCGGCCTTCGCATAGCACCCCAGCTTCTCCAGCACCAACAGGGCATCGAGGGCCCGCCAGCGCTCCAGAGTTAAGTTATCCACAGACCGCCGCCCCATATGCTCCTCCCCCAGACCCCCACCTGCTACTCGTCTTTCAAAGAAAGACGGCTACTCGAAACAGCCAAAGACATCGCTGCATCTTCCTGTGCATTCTACATTCTATGTTTATTTTGGGAATAGCTACATAAATATCAAGACAAGAAAAAGCCCCTAAGACAGGGGCTTGAAGGGCTTCTGGCAGCTCAATCACCCTAACTATGTATTGATAGCTGGGGGGAATAACCTAAAGGACGGGGCTTTCCGCCGGGGATGGGTAAAGCTGCTCCCTGACAGCACGCATCGGCATGGGTTTGAGGCATTTGCTTACCAGGCACAACCGTTCAGACGCATTGTGTCAATCTTCGCGGTACAAGATGGGCTTTTCGACACCCGACAAGGAGCCCTGCCATGGTCAAGCCCCCTTACTTTTTGACGCGTCCCCGTTACCTGCGGGCCATTCCGTCGCTGGTGGTGCTGACCACAGCCATGGCCTGGGGGGTGGCGTCTGATCCGGATGTACTGGATGTGAGTGCGAGGCGGACGGGCGTCACGCTGGTGCACGGGGCGGCGGCAGGCGCAGGCGCTGGTGCCATGCCTTTTTTCATGCCCAAAAAGCCGTGAGGGGCAGGCAATAATTGGGCAGAGCGCTACTGAAAACGTAGCGGACGCAGGTCTGCCCCACGTCGCCCCTCAAGGCGCCAGGCGAGCTTCAAACATCTTGCTGGTGGCTTGGCTGGCCCACTGGCCACGCAGTTCATTGCCGGTCTGGTTCAGGCGGAAAGTCGCGGTTTTCTCTGGCTGGCCTGGTTTCGCCTCAATGACTTCAGTGAGTTGAAGTGTCTGCCCGGTCTGGGTGCCGCTGAGGGCAATCGGGGTGCGGAAGCGGTCGTAAAAGTAGCTGCCGCTGATGCTGTTGCTTTGCCCCTTTTCAAGCAGCATGCTGATGGCAGTGTTGCCCTCCAGGGTGCCCAGCAGGGCCTGGCTGTAGAGCCGCTCTGCGGGCGGGGCATTGCCATCGTTCAAGAGCACAGCCCGGCCATAGGCGGTCAGCCACGGAGCGATTTCAGGCAAGGGCAGGCTCAGCGTGACATCGCCTACATCGTCGAGGGCGCGCATGGCGTGGTTGCTGCAGCGGCCAGCGGTGATTTTGAAGGCGGTTGCAGTGATTTCAAACGGGATGAAGTCGTTGTACTGAAAAGGCGTGGCGGTCTGGGCGTTGGCGGGTTCCTTGGCTTTTGCAGCCTGGTCGAGCTGGTCTTGCAGGCAGCTCTGGTTCAGGGCGATGCGGTCGTCAATGTCGCTGGTGTCCCCGGATGCGGGCTGGCCGGCTTTGGCAGCGGGGCTCGTCTTGCGTCCGGGCGCTGCGGCACGCTCTTTGGCCAGTGTGGCCAGTTGCTGGCGGTAGCGGATAATTTGCGTCTGGCGCAAGCGTGCGGACAGGGTGCGCATGCCCTGGGGGGTGAGCAGGTTGGCGGCGGTCAACAAGGAGCCGTCCTGCAGGTCAAAGCTGTACCAGGTGCTGTAGGCCTCGCAGTAGGCGCCGCAGCCTTCGCTGTCAAAAGCCAGCGTCAACAGGCGCGCGTCCTGGCGTGAGACGGTGAACTGCTGGCGTTCGTTGCCAAACGTATCGATCAGGGCCAGACGGGCGTTGATTTTTTTGGCTATTTTTGCGTTGGCAGCGTCATCTGCCTGGCCTGCAGCCAGTGGCGTACTGGAGGGCGTGACCTTGATGACGGGCAGGGTCATCTGGCCTTTGGCATAAGGCTCGCCACGGCTGTTTTTACCCTGCATGTCCAGTGTTTGTACCGTCAGCCCGGCGGCTTGCGCCAGGCTGAGGCAGGTGGCTGCGAGAAAACACAAAAAGGCCATGAAGCGCATGGTTTTCCCCGGTAGTCGTCGATTTCCAATCGTGTACACGCCAGCTGCAGATACGACGCAAAACAGCCTTTCAGGCAGTCAACACGCGGGCCAGTAGCTATGCTATTTGTAGCAGGGCATGTACTGATTGCTGCACGTGTTCACTTCTTTTTACTTCTTTTCACTTCTTGTCAGGCAGCTCGATCTTGACTTCCAGCACATCAAGGTTGCCTTCACGCTCCATGGTGACCCGGATGTCGTCGAGATTGATGGGAATGTACCTGGCGATCACGGCAATCAGGTCACGCTGCAGGTCCTGCAGGTACGCGGGTGCGGCGCTGCTGCCCAGGCGCTCGTGGGCCAGGATGAGCTGCAGGCGCTCTTTGGCAACATGGGCGGTTTTCTTGCTGTCGCCCAGAAAAAATGACAAATATGGAGCCATGCGTTCTACCTCCCACCGAACAGACGTTTTAACAGGCTCGTTTTTTGTGCGTCGATAAAGCGCATGGGTTTGTCGGATTGACCCAAAAACCGGTCGATCACGTCTTTGTAGGCTTCAGACACATCGCTGCCCTCAATCAGCACGGCGGGCACACCCTGGTTGGAGGCCTGCAGCACCACCTCTGACTCGGGGATCACGCCTATCAGCTTGATGCGCAGAATATCCTTGATATCGGCAATCGACAGCATTTGGCCCTGGTCAACACGGTTGGGGTTGTAGCGGGTGATCAACAGGTGCTCCCTGATGGGCTCGCCCCCTTCCATAGCGCGCCGGGTCTTGCTGGCCAGCATGCCCAGCATGCGGTCAGAGTCACGCACACTGGAGACTTCAGGGTTGGTCACGACCAGTGCCTCATCGGCAAAATGCATGGCCATGAGGGCACCGGTTTCAATGCCGGCAGGGGAGTCGCAGATGATGTACTCAAAACCCATGGCGGCGAGGTCAGTGAGGACTTTTTCAACGCCGTCTCTGGTCAGCGCGTCCTTGTCGCGGGTTTGCGAGGCGGCCAGCACAAACAGCTCGGGGCATTTTTTGTCTTTGATCAGAGCCTGGTTGAGGCTGGCCTCGCCCTGAATGACGTTGATCAGGTCATACACCACGCGGCGCTCGCAGCCCATGATCAGGTCGAGGTTGCGCAGGCCCACGTCAAAGTCAATCACCACCGTTTTGTGGCCGCGCATGGCCAGGCCGGTTGAAAAACTGGCGCTGGTGGTGGTTTTGCCTACGCCGCCTTTGCCCGAGGTAACAACGACGATTTTTGTCATCTGGGAACTCCCTTTTTATACATTCTTTAAGGTGGTGGACGCTGCAAGCCAGCCATTTTTCGCGCAAAGGCCCTGCGCTGTTGCGCTGGTCTGTCCAGCATAGTACACAGGGCAACGGGCGTGGCGGCCATTAAATCGCTTCCATCGTCAGCTTGTCGCCGTCTGCAGTGGCCACCAGGCGTACCTGGGCGGGCCTGCCTTGTACCGAGTCTGGCAGCGGGTTTTCACTGGTCCGGTAAATACCTGCAATGCTCAGCAACTGCGCCTCCAGGGCAAGCGTAAAAATGCGGGCGTCAGTGTTGCCGCGCGCACCGGCAATCGCCTTGCCGCGCAGGGGACCGTAAACGTGGATATGACCGTCGGCAATCGCCTCTGCACCGGGGCTGACCATGGCCAGCACCACCAGGTCGCGCCCTCGCGCATAAACCTGCTGGCCAGAGCGCATGGGCTTGTTCACGATCAGTGCACTGAGCTGGCCTGGCGCGGGCACGGCTGCGGGTGCTTTGGCAGATGGTTTTGTGGCCAACGCCAGTGCTTCGTCTGGGATTGTGCTGGCTGTACTGGCATCATCGGGTGTGCTTCTGACTGGCTTTTTGGTCTTGCCACCGATCAGGTAAGCGTCGGTTGTGGGCATCAGGCCTGCGCTGCGTGCTGCGGCCATCTGGTCCATGCTGCCGCCCTTGACAGCCATCGGGTTCAGGCGAAAAGCGCGCAGCAGTCTCAGGAGGTGTGGAAAATCAAGCCCGGGTGCGGCATCATCAGGGTTGAGCTGCAGGGGCGAGAGGTCAATGATTAAGGCGTCCTGGTCAAAAAAGTCAGGAATATCACCAAAACGCAGTGTCAACTCACGCTGCAGGGTGGCCAGATCGGTTGATTTCAGCAGCAGCGCCACCAGCGGCAGGTTGGCGCTTTTGATCTCAAACGTGGCGGGCGTGGTGGCCTGAATCGCAGCGGTCATGGGTGAAGTGAAGTGGTGGGGTCAGGTGTGGGCATCATGAAGCGGTACCGGACTGGCCTTATGGTGAAGGATAAGTGCCAGATTTGAGGTCAAAATTTGTCATTGGTGTGTCATAAGGTAATGAAAAACTTGCAGACTGCTGCGTGAAGTCAAACAGGCATTGAATGTCTGTTGCCTGAACCCACATAAACCAACAGAGCTGTGGCGCAAGCTGTGTGCTGGTGTCCATTGAATGGATGTCCCGCTGATTTTGGCCCATAGCGCCAAAGTTGTCCCTGAACTTACCCACTTTGGCCTTGAAATTACATGACTTTTTTGTCTTTTTTTATTGTATCTGCCGTGCTTCACGCGTGTGTGGGCTGGCGTGTGGCCCCGGCTCTGGGCTCGCCACTGTGGCAGGCACTGCTGGTGGCCGTGCTGGTTTTGTCGGCGCTGTTGATGCCTTTGGGTTTGCTGGGCAGCCGGGTGCTGCGCCAGCCCTGGGCTGACCGGCTGAGCTGGGTGGGGCTGCTGTTGATGGGCCTGTTTTCTTCGCTGTTTGTGCTGACGGTGTTGCGCGATGTGGCCCTGTTGGTGCTGCAGCTGATGGGCACTGTTCTGCCTGGGCACCTGCCTGTGGCGCAGCTCGCGCAGTTCAGGCAACTGTCTGCTGCAGCGGTGCCTGTGCTGGCTTTTGGCATGACGGTGGTGGGTTTTTTGAATGCGCGGCGTACCCCGGCTGTGGTGCGGGTGGATGTGCCCATCAAGGGCCTGCCCAGCGCGCTGCATGGTTTCACGCTGGCGCAGATCAGTGACATTCATGTGGGGCCGACGATCAAGCACGTCTATTTGCAGCGCATCGTGCGCCAGGTCAACACGCTGGGTGCAGATGTGGTGGCCATCACGGGCGACCTGGTCGACGGCTCTGTGGCGGCGCTGGCCGCGCATGTGGCCCCGCTGGCCCAGCTGCAATCGCGCCACGGCACGTTTTTTGTGACGGGCAACCATGAGTATTACTCGGGCGCGCACGGCTGGATTGCCGAGCTGCGCAGGCTGGGCCTGACAGTGCTTGTCAACGAGCACGTGGTGCTGCACCACGGCCACGCACTGCACGGCGATGCGCAGGACGACTCCCAGATCATGGCCTCGCTGGTACTGGCCGGTGTGACCGACTTCAGTGCCCACCATTTTGACCCGACGCACCGCAGCGACCCGCATGCTGCCATCGATGGCGCGCCGCCTGCTGCCCTGGTGCGCGTGCTGCTGGCGCACCAGCCGCGCAGTGCCCATGCCGCTGCCAGCGCCGGGTTTGACCTGCAGCTGTCGGGCCACACGCACGGCGGGCAGTTCTGGCCGTGGAATTTGTTTGTGCCGATGCAGCAGCCGTTCACGGCCGGGCTGGCGAAGCTGCAGAATCTGTGGGTGTACACCAGCAGGGGCACGGGCTACTGGGGCCCGCCCAAACGGTTTGGTGCGCCGTCGGAGATCACGGCAGTACGCCTGGTGACAGCTTGACATGGCTCTGGAGACAGGCATGTTTTTGACCCGCCAACAAAGCGGTGTCTTAAAGCTCGATTTCAGCTGCCAGCGGTGCATGGTCTGACAGATGTGCCCACGGCTTGTGGGGCAGCACCACTGGTCTGTGACCCATGGCGTTGCGCACATAAATGCGGTCCAGCCGCAGCAGAGGCTTGCGTGCCGGGAAAGTGCGGGCCGGGTGACCATGCGCCTGCACAAACACTTCATGCAGGCCGGCACCCTGCGCCAGCTGGTCTTTGGCGCGGTGCCGCCAGTCATTGAAATCGCCCGCCACCACCAGCGGTGCCTGTGGGGGTACATCAGCGGCGATCAGCTGGCACAGCTTGTCCATTTGCAGGGTGCGATGGGTTTCGGTCAGGCTCAGATGGACGCATATCGCGTGCAGGTTGGCACTTTGACCAGGAATGGCCAGCTCACAGTGCAGCAAGCCACGGCGCTCGGGCCCGCTGATGGACACGTCGTGGTTTTGAAAACGCATAATCGGAAACTTGGACATCACTGCGTTGCCATGGTCACCTTTGTCGTAAACGGCGTTGCGGCCATAGGCAAATTCGGGCCAGATGCTGTCTGCCAGAAACTCGTAGTGCGATGTCTCGGGAAAGTTGTCGAACTTGTTGCCATGCTGCGTGTGGCTGCCCGTGACTTCCTGCAAAAACACCACATCTGCGCCGATTTTGCGCACCGCTTCACGCAGCTCGGGCAGGATGAACTTGCGGTTGAAAAACGTGAAGCCTTTGTGAATGTTGACAGTCAGTACCTTCAGCGAAAAAGTCCTGGCAGCTGTGGCCAGCGCTTGCTGGGCCTCGGCGCGTACGTCAGCATCTGCCACTGGACGGGTTGCGGCAGGTTCGGGTGATTTGGTTTTGACGCTAACGTCCAGCGATTCGTTTGGGGTCATGGGTGGATCAGACATTTCAATCTGTCATTGTCACCCTGATACCACTTCAATGGTTGTAAGACGACATGCACATTTTCAGCACGGGTTCAGCGCCGGTCTTTGCGCAACCAGCCCAGCCCAGCCGAGGTGCCGCCAGGCTGGCCGCCTTTTTTGGGCCGGTACTCGCAGCCCACCCAGCCATTCCAGTTGCACTGTGCGCTGACCTCGTCAATCACACTGAACAGGTACGTGTAGTCCAGCTCGCCCGTATCAGGCTCATGGCGCTCGGGCACACCGGCAATCTGAAAATGCCCGATGCCGTCCAGGGGCAGGTATTTGCGGATTTTCATGGCCACGTCGCCTTCGACAATCTGGCAGTGGTAGAGGTCCATCTGCACCTTGAGGTTGACCACACCCACTTCGGCAATGATTTCGTGGGCGTGGTCTTGCCGGTTTAAGAAAAAGCGCGGTATGTCGCGCGTGTTGATGGGCTCGATCAGCACATCCAGGCCGTGTGTGGCGGCTTGCACCGCAGCCCAGCGCAGGTTGGTGATGCAGGTGGCCTGAACGTCTTCGCGCTGCAGTCCATGCGGAATCAGGCCCGCCATGACGTGAATGCGCGGGCAATTCAGGGCTTGCGCATAGCCAAGCGCCAGCAACACACCCGCCTGAAACTCAGCCTCACGCCCGGGAATGCAAGCCGTGCCCCGGTCACCTGAAGTGTCCCAGGCGTGGGCAATGGACGCGGTGTCGGTGCCACCCGGCGGTGCATTGAACAGCACCTGCTGCAACCCATTGCCCTGCAGGCGTGCCGTGAGCTCTGCCGGGCTAAAAGCGTAGGGAAACAGGTATTCAACCGCTGTAAAACCATCTTGCGCAGCGGCCTCAAAACGCTGCAGGAAAGGCAGCTCGGTGTACATCATGGACAGGTTGGCGGCAAATTTTGGCATGGTTGTGTGGTTTGCTATTGAAAAAGGAGCTTCAGGTGTCTGTAAAACAAGCTACATGCGCCGTTACCAGCGCACAACAAACGTTTGCCGCAGCTCTTCAATTTGCGCGTCGCCCAGTGCAGCGGGTGCTGGCTGGCTGTTCTGACTGAGAAGGGCAAGCCTTGCGGTTTCTTCAAGCTCTTCCAGCGTGGCCATCGCCTGCATCGGGCTGTCGTGCCACACGTTGGGCCCCAGCCGTGCCAGCATCACGGCGCGAATCGGCGTGCCGCGTGCGCCGTAGTCGGCGATGGTGCGTGCCACCAGGGCAGCAACCGCCGGGTCGCCGGGGCGGTGGTAGGGCATCAGTGGCACGTGGCCGACTTTCATGACGAAGTAGGGCGTGAGCGGGGCCAGCAGCTCGGGTGTCTGCGCGTTGCTGGCTTGGTCGGCATGTTGCAAGCTCAGCGCCACACATTGGGTGCTATGGGTGTGAATGATGCAGCGTGTGGCGGCATCAAATCGGGCAGCTGCGGCGTAAATCTGGGTGTGCAGTGCGATGGTTTTACTGGCCTTGTCGCCACTGAGCTGCTGCGCGTTGGCGTCCAGCCGGGCCAGTCTGGCGGGGTCCAGAAAGCCCAGGCAGGCGTCGGTCGGCGTGATGAGAAACCCGCCGCCGTCTGCCTCATCGAGTCGCACACTGATATTGCCTGCGGTGGCATGCACGTAGCCTCGGTCAAACAGGCTTTTGCCAACGCGGCAGATGTCTTCACGGGCCTGGGTTTCAGTCATGCGAGCACGTTGAAGGCATGGGTGAAAAACTCGTCGGTGCCAAAGTTGCCTGATTTGAGCGTGATGTGCAGCCCTTCTGGGGCGCTGGCCCCTACAGCTGCGGGCAACCGGGCAAAGCACCACGGAACACCCGGCGCAATCTGCGGGCCAATCTGCATTTGCGTGATACCCAGAGCCTGCACACAGGCACCGGATGTCTCGCCACCCGCTACCACCAGCTGGCGCACCCCAAGAGCGATCAGACCTTGCGCCACAGCGGCCAGCGTACGTTCGACCAGCGCCCCGGCGGCTTCCAGCCCCAGCTGTTGCTGCACGGCTTTGACAGCGGTGCTGTCGTTGCTGGAATACACCAGCACCGGGCCGGTTTTCAGCAGGGGTTCTGCCCAGGACAGCGCTTCTGAGACCACATCTGCCCCGCCCGCCATGCGCAGCGGGTCCATGGCCAGCGCAGGCAACCCGGCGGCGATGAAAGCCTTCACCTGCCGGTTGGTCGCCAGCGAACAACTGCCCGAAACCACGACCTTCAAACCACCGGCTGGGGGCAACTGGCTGGCGTCAAGAGAAGCGGCAATACCAAAGTTTTGCCCCAAGCCAATCGCCACACCCGAACCGGCTGTGACCAGCGGCATACCCTTGAGCGCTGGGCCCAGGCGCATGAGATCGTCGTTTGAAACCGCGTCCACCACAGCAATGCCCACGCCAGCTGATTTGAGCTGCGCGATGCGCTCCAACACGGCGTGACTGCCCTGGGCGACCACACGGTAATCAATCAGCCCGACCATGCGCTGGCTTTGCGCCTGCAGCACGCGCACCAGGTTTGCGTCCAGCATGGGTGTGAGCGGGTGGTTTTGCATGCCGCTTTCATTGAGCAGCGTATCCCCTGCAAACAGGTAGCCTTTGAACACCGTGCGGTTGTTGTCCGGAAAGGCTGGCGTGGCGATGGTGAAGTCGGTGCCGAGTGCGTCCATCAAGGCTTCGGTCACCGGGCCGATATTGCCCTTCGCGGTGCTGTCAAAGGTGGAGCAGTATTTGAAATAAATCTGCTGCGCGCCCTGCGCCTGCAGCCAGGCCAGCGCTGCCAGCGACTGGGCCACGGCCTCTTCAGGCGGGTTGGTACGTGACTTGAGCGCCACCACCACGGCATCGACCTCTACCCCCAGCGGGGCCGTGGGCACGCCAATGGTTTGCACCACGCGCATACCGCTGCGCACGAGGTTGTTGGCCAAATCGGTTGCACCTGTGAAGTCGTCGGCAATGCAGCCAAGGAGTAAAGCCCCCACGCTTGTCGCTTCGCGTACGGCGCTGCCCCCCGAGGGGGCTGAGCTTGCTTGGGGCGGCCCGGCGCTGCGCTCGCTATTCGTCATGGTGCGCCCCCCGGTTTTTGCGGCAGCGTGATGCCAGGGAAAATCTTGATGACGGCGCTGTCGTCCTCGCGCGCGTAACCGGCGGTAGATGCCTGCATGAACATCTGGTGCGCCGTGCTCGACAGCGGCAACGGGAACTTGCTGGCCCGCGCCATGTCGAGCACCAGCCCCAGGTCCTTGACAAAAATATCGACGGCAGACAGCGGCGTGTAGTCAGCCGCCAGCACATGCGCCATGCGGTTTTCAAACATCCAGCTGTTGCCAGCGCTGTGGGTAATCACGTCGTACAGCGCTGCGGCATCGACCCCCTCGCGCAGGCCCAGCGCCATGGCTTCGGCGGCGGCTGCAATATGCACGCCTGCCAGCAGCTGGTTGATGATTTTGACGGTGCTGCCCGCGCCGGCCTTGTCACCGAGCTTGTACACCCTGGCGGCCATGGCGTTCAAATACGGCTCTGCCACGGCGTAGGCTTCTGGCCGGCCGGAGGTCATCATGGTCATCTCGCCGCTGGCGGCTTTGGCTGCACCGCCTGAAATCGGTGCGTCGATGTACAAAATGCCCAGCGCTGCCAGACGTGCCTCCAGCGCAACAGACCAGTTGGGGTCCACCGTGGAACACATCACAAACACGCTGCCGGGTTGCATGGCGCTGGCGCAACCTGCCTCGCCGAACAAAACGCTTTCTGTTTGCGCTGCATTGACAACCACCGACACAACGACTGCGCATTGCCGTGCCAGCTCGGTGAGTGATTTGCAAGTGATGCCGCCCTGGGTTGCAAAGGCCTCTGCCACGTCGCTACGTACGTCGAAAACGCAGGGCGTGTGACCCGCCCTGCGAAGCGATTGCGCCATGCCACTGCCCATGGCGCCCAAACCAATCAGTCCAACATTGTTTGTCATATCGGTTCAGCCCAATGTAATTTTTGCAAAGCTGGCAACGCGCTTGCACTTTGAAGCGTCAGCGGCCATGAACGCGCCCATCAGCTGGGCATTGAGAAAACCAGCATCTGCGCCGCGCGACGCCATGCTGCGCACCATACCAGCGGCTGACAGAACAATGATTTTGATCGGCTTGGCTGGCCACTGCGCCCACGCGGCAGGTATCAGAGCCGCCAGCACAAGGGTGATCAGGATGTGTTTTCGCATGCGTTAAACCTATTAAGAAAGCTGGCTGACAGTTATTAATTTGTCAGGTCATCATACAAATTAATGAGCAGCAGGTATCAGGGGTTTTCCCGCAAACCTGACGTATTGCGGCTTATTCCAATTCCTATCAACACGATATGGAGTTGCTTCGCTTTGCAGTGCCAGAGCCCTGTCTGCAGCTTCGCGCCTGATCTCCTGCTGATCTGCACATGCAATGAGGTTCTGAATCTGGCCAGCAAGCGTTTGCGTAGATGTTGGTCAAACATGGTTTCGTGCCGACTCCAGCCTGAGACGCTGACGAATCAAGCTCGCCTTGTTGCAAGTGGCCGGGCTGAGGGTCAGGACCACGCTCGCACGGAGGTTGGGTTCCTTCACGTTAACCCCTGGGCAGACTGGAAACCCTGGGAGAGGTGCACAGGATATTTTTTGGTCAAACAGGGCCGCAGCGCAGGCGATACATGCGCGGGCAGCTATCAAAAACAGAGCAATTAAGATGTAAGGCATCTGGTCTTAAGTGGAGGTGCCCACAGCAATATTTGATAACAGGACTTACGCATTGAAACCAAGCAAAAAAAGTGCTGGCCAAACTGTTTCGGACGCGACTGAAAGAGCAGTTGCGCCATGACGTTGTTTGCCTGCCCAATGCGAATGCAGCGTTTGAGCGCCAGAACCCCCAGCATGTGCATGAGCAGCACTGGAAGATTGAGTTGTACCACCGCATGCTCAGATGCAATGACTTGCAGCTTTTTTTAATATTTACAGGGTGCGATTTTCAGGGGCTTGTGGTCGTCGCTCTGCGCTACCCGAGACCAGCGCACTGGCCAGCTCAACGCCTTCTTGTTGCCAGAACGCCGGGTCGGCCAGCTCGACGCGTTTGATGGCGTTGTCCATGTGGCGGGCTGCTGCCTGGCGCGCTTTGACAACATTGCCCAGGGTAATGGCCTGGGCAATCGCCTCGTGCTCGCGCTGCACCTGGCGTGCAAAGTCAGCCCGGCGTGCTTCGTTGGCCCGGGTCACGCGGGTGGCACCGTGCAAAAACTGGCGCAGGTAATCCAGGGTGCTGATCAAAAACGGGTTCTGTGCCGCGTCGGCAATGGCGCGGTGGTAGCTCACGTCTTCTTCGACCCCGTCGCCACCGGACCTGACGGCCTGGTCGAGTGCGCCCATGGCCTGCCGGATGTGCTGGATGTCAGCCTGGGTGCGCCGCCCGGCGGCCAGCCCAGCGACTTCTGTCTCCAGGGCACGGCGAACCTCCACCATCTGGATCACCGCCTGTTTTGAAACCGCTGAGCCTGCATCAAAGTTCAACGGTGAAAACGCCGCACGCTTGACAAAAACGCCGCTACCCTGGCGCGACTCGACCAGCCCGAGCGATTTCAGGCGCGAAACCGCTTCGCGCACGACTGTACGACTGACAGCGAATTGCCCCACCAGTGCAGCCTCTGTGGGCAGGCGGTCGCCCTCGACCATGCGGGCAGCGCGGATTTCTGCCGAAAGTGCGTCTGCGACCTGAACCGACAGCCGAACGCCGGGTGTGATGGATTTGAATTGCGTGGCCATGAAACGTTGTCAAAGTTATCGTACAACTCTACAACATTGTGAACATTGTGCTGGCCAGCATTTTGCAGCGGTCAAACTCGCTTTTGGAGGGTACTTTTGATGGGTGCCTTTGCTTGACGCCCGGTGAGTTCACATCCGTTTGCGAGGTGAAGAAGGCGTTTTTGGGTGTGGGCATCGGTGTCTGTGGTCAATCACGCATGCACAGCCGCGCTATGCTGTGCGCTTGTCAGCCTTTGCTGCCCCGCCCATTTACCGAGGAGTTCACTATGCCCCGCCCGCTGCTTGACGATGCCCACATTCACCCCGCCATACGCAACACCATCGCGACGCACCAGCAGGCCATCGTACGCGAGGTGCAGGCAGCCATCGCAGCGCATGCGGTGGTGGTGGTGGGCATGGGTGCGAACCCGTTTCCCAAAAAGGCGCGCCGGGCACTCGACGCAGCCGGGGTTGCCCACCATGATCTGGACTATGGCAACTACTTCAGCCAGTGGCGCGAACGCAATGCCCTGAAGATGTGGACCGGCTGGCCCACGTTGCCCATGGTGTTTGTCTGCGGCACACTGGTGGGTGGTGCCAACGACCTGGACAAACTGATTGCCAGCGGCGAGCTCAAGACCATGCTGGCAGGCCGTAACAGCTGAACTTTTGGCTGAACTGCGGCCAGTGCCGCGACCAGGGTTTTAAAGCGCTCAGCCTTTCATGAGACTTGACATACCTGGGTGACCAGCGCCGTTATGGCCCCAATGACCACCGTGTTTGCCATGCTTTTGGTGTTCGGTATCAAACACTTTTTGCTGTTCTGGCGTCAGTGCAGCGTAGAAGGTTTTGGTGGCTTCACCGCGTTTGTTCATCTGGGCGCTCATCTCGCTCATGTGCTGGGCACGCATGGCACGCATTTTGTCGATGCGCTCTGGCGTGCCCAGTTTCTCAAACCCGGCGCGTTGCTCGGGCGTTTGCCGGGTGTGCATGCGCTCGGGGGGTTGCATGGCCGCCGTGAAGCGGGTCCACGCGCCTTCCTGCGCCGGTGTGATGTTCAGTTTGGCCTTCATGTCAGACTGCCGTTTGGCCACCATGGCCTGCATTCTGGCGGGATCGTGATGCCCCATACGCTGGCCTGAATAGCCCTCCGATTTGCTGGCGGTTGCTGGAGCTGTTGCGGCAGGCGCGGACTGCGCCATGACGCCAGCCCCGGCAGTGGCCAGCAGACCGGCAAGCACGAGGTGGTTGAGGCGGGTGAAAGTGGGGTGTGAGAATTTCATGGAAACTTCCTTTCGAGAAGAGGGCTGACAAGGTAAACACGGCTCAGGCCTATTTGCCATCTGTCATCTGCCTTGGCGCGACCGCTGGAAGGACAGGCTTGAGCTTGAAATGAAGTGTGTCAGCCGTGTGTATCGGTGCGATGGCGCGGCGGTGATGGTTTGTAAAGTTGCCTGTGCGTCGCCAGACACGCCCCGTGTTGCCGATGGCGCAAGGGCCTGTGGCGGGTTTGTTAAAGTGACTGCATTCGCCGCTGCCTTTTCAAGGTCCAAAATTGCCTCCGGGGCATATAAATCAAGCGCCACCTGCTATTGAAAAAGTAGCATTTACCGGTCTGGCCCAGCCTGCGGGCCTGTTCGCTGCGCCAGATACTGGCCAGTTTCTTTTCTTCAAATCAACAGTCAAAAGGTCTTTTGTGTTTAAAAACGTGATGGTGTACCGGATCGGTCCCGCGTGGGCCATATCGCTTGAGCAGCTGGAAGCCAATTTGCAGGCCGTGCCGTTTGTCGAGTGCGGTTTGACGCAGGAAAAGTCTGTTGGCTGGACATCGCCGCGCGGCCAAGCCCACCAGACCGGCGGTGCGCTGGTTGAGTCCATCGGCGGGCAGTGGCTGCTCAAGCTGATGCTTGAAAGCAAGGCGGTGCCGGGCTCAGTGATCAACCGCAAGGTCAAGCAGCGGGTCAGCCAGATTGAACTCGCCACAGGCCGCAAACCCGGTAAAAAAGAAACCCGCGAGCTCAAAGACGAGATTCGGCTGGAACTGCTGCCGATGGCGTTCACCAAGCAGGGCTCGGTGCTGGTGTGGATAGACCCCGCCGCGCGCCTGCTGGTGATTGACGCGGCCAGCCAGGGCAAGGCAGACGAGGTTCTGACCTGTCTGGCGAACGCCATGGACGGCCTGGGCGCGATGCTGCTGCAGACCAGTATTGCCCCCGTGACGGCCATGTCAGACTGGCTGCTGAGCCAGGAGCCGCCAGCCGGTTTCAGCATAGACCGTGAGTGCGAGCTGAAAGCCGCTGATGACTCCAAAGCCGTGGTGCGCTACGCCCACCATGCGCTGGACATTGAAGAAGTGCAGCAACACATCACGCACGGCAAGCTGCCCACCCGCCTGGCGCTGACCTGGCAAGGCCGCGTGTCGTTCATGCTGACGGACACCTTGCAGATCAAGAAACTGGGCTTTGTCGATGGCGTGTTTCAGGACGATGCCACCCGCAGCAAAGACGACCATTTCGATGCCGATGCCGCCATTGCCACGGGCGAGCTCCGCAAACTGATGGCTGACTTGCTGGAGGCGCTGGGTGGGGAGATGGTGGTGGGAGCCGCGCCATTGCTGGTGCCAGATGCCCGGACGCCATTGGTCAGGGCTGCTGCGGCAATGGATGACGCGCCTTTCTGAAGCATGCCCTGTTTGAATAAGCGTGTGCTCGCCGTTGAGCATGAACTGTCACACCAAAGTAGCGTCAAGCAAAAATATGTCCGGTCATCAAACCGGTGAATGTGTCTGCAGCCACTCCTTGAGCGCGTTGTTCATGCGGGCTTGCCAGCCTTTTCCGGATGCCCTGAAGCTGGCCAGCACCTCGGGGCTGTAGCGTACTGTGACGGCTTGTTTGGCGTCGGTTTTGACGCTGCCCACCGGTCGTCCACGGGTTTTATAGCCTGCAATCATCTCGGGTGTGTGCGTGCGGCCCGCCTCGCCGCGCTTCATCTGGCTGATGGATTCGAGCAGGCCGCGCTCGAACTCGGCAACCTCGGGGTCCACACCCTTCCAGAAATCAGCCGTCGGGGTTTTCGGCTTCACGGTTTTAGTCATTGAGTTGATCCTTCAATATCTGCAAGAATTCCGGTCTGATGTTGTCCAGTTTGGCCTTGGTGTAAATCCACAAAAGCACTGTCTCGCCGCTGGCCAGGCGGTTGAGATAAATCACGCGCGAGCCACCTCGCTTGCCCATACCGCTGCGGCTCCAGCGCACTTTGCGCAGGCCACCCGCCGCTGGAATCACATCACCTGCCAAGGGGTTGGTACTGAGCCAGACGATGAACTCGTTACGCTCTTCTTCACTCCACACAGCAAGGACCAGGCGCTGGAATAACGGCGTTTCGATCACGGTGAACATACATTAAATGTAACTCCATATAAATCGCCCGTCAATTGGCAAGAGATACAGATCAGCGTGCATGCCAGATGGCTCTGGCATGTTTTGATGCCATGCCTATAATGCCGTCAGCTTGTCGGGGTGCCAGACGATGTTTCCAGAAACGGAAATGTCCGAGGCTGAGATCGCACCAGTCCTGTGAAGGATGCGAGACCCGCTGAACCTGATCGGGTTAATACCCGCGTAGGGAACAACGCTTTTTGGCTCCCGTAGTCCTTTTTTACAAGGGCGTTGGGCTCCCCAGGCAGGCACCCACCCCCTGGATTCACGGAGACCCGACATGGCAAAAACATCACTGACTGTTGATACCGAAGACCTCACAAGTCGCATCACACGCACGCCTTTTCCGGGCTCGCAAAAGATTTATATCGAGGGCTCGCGCCCGGATATTCGGGTGCCGTTCCGTGAGGTGTCACTGACCGACACGCTGGTTGCTGAGGGCACGCAAACCCGCCGTGAAGCCAACCCGCCACTGCGTTTGTTTGACACGTCGGGGGTGTACACCGACCCGGCTGTCAGCATTGACGTGACACGCGGTCTGGCGCCCCTGCGCGGTGCCTGGATCAATGAGCGGCAAGACACTGAAGCCCTTGGCGGCATCAGCAGCGCCTATGGCCGCGAGCGTTTGAATGACCCGGCATTGAGTGCGCTGCGCATGGCCCATGCACCCATACCGCGCCGTGCCAAAGCGGGCATGAATGTGTCGCAGATGCACTATGCGCGCAAAGGCATCATCACCCCCGAGATGGAATACATCGCGATCCGTGAAAACCTGGTGCGCGCGCAACTGGCCGAGCGGCTGGCGACCGAGCGCATGCCGAAAAAGGGGCATTCGTTCAACGCCGCGATTCCCGAGCAGATCACGGCTGAATTTGTGCGTGATGAGGTTGCGCGTGGCCGCGCCGTGATACCCAACAACATCAACCACCCCGAGAGCGAGCCGATGATCATTGGCCGCAACTTTTTGATCAAGGTCAATGCCAACATTGGTAACTCAGCCGTCACGTCAAGCATTGAAGAAGAAGTTGACAAGCTGGTCTGGTCGATTCGCTGGGGCGCAGACACCGTGATGGATTTGTCAACGGGTGACAACATTCATGAAACCCGCGAATGGATCATGCGCAACTCGCCGGTGCCCATTGGCACCGTGCCAATTTACCAGGCACTGGAAAAAGTCA
>JBBRMH010000046.1:0-23243 GCA_038230935.1 Burkholderiales bacterium
CTGAATTTGAACTCAAAGACCTGCATAAAAACATCAAGCTGTTCGGCTTTGTAGCAGGTTACAAAACGCAGACCATTGCGCCGCAAGACCCGGTCAACATCAAGGCTGCCGAGCGCATGGGCCGCTTGCACGACGCGCTCAAGGCATCAGGCTACAGCGGCCACCCGCTGGAAGTGCTGCTGGTGCGCCTGCTGTTTTGCCTGTTTGCCGACGATACCGGCATCTTTCAGCCAGCGCAGGCGTTTCGCGCTTTCATTGAAGAGCGCACTGCGCCTGACGGCTCCGATGTGGGTTCGCGCCTGGCACAACTGTTCCAGATTTTGAACACGGCAGAAGGCAAACGCAGCCAGGCGCTCGACGAGCAGGTGGCCGCCTTCCCGTATGTCAACGGCAAGCTGTTTGAAGAACTGCTGCCCATGGCCGACTTCACCACCGCCATGCGCGAAGCCCTGCTGGACGCCTGCGCGCTGGACTGGTCGGCGATCAGCCCGGCCATTTTTGGCAGCCTGTTCCAAAGCATCATGGACGACAAGGCGCGCCGCAACCTGGGCGCGCACTACACGTCTGAAGAAAACATCCTCAAGCTGATCAGGCCGCTGTTTCTGGATGATTTGTGGGCCGAGTTTGACAAAGCCAAAAGCAACCGGAACCGGCTGTTCGACTTTCATAAAAAGCTGCGCACCTTGAGCTTTTTTGACCCGGCCTGCGGCTGTGGAAATTTTCTGGTCATCAGCTACCGCGAATTGCGTGCGCTGGAGCTGGCCGTGCTGCGCGCCAGCCATACGTCAGGCCAGCAGACGCTGGACATCCACCAGCTGATTGGCATCAACGTCGATCAGTTTTACGGTATTGAGATTGAAGAATTTCCGGCCCAGATTGCGCAGGTGGCGTTGTGGCTGATGGACCACCAGGCCAACCTTCGGGTCAGTGAGGAGTTTGGCCTGTACTTTGCGCGCATTCCGCTCAAGACCACACCGCATGTGGTGCATGGCAATGCCTTGCGGCTCGACTGGAATGACGTGTTGCCTGCGGAGCGGTGCAGTTTTGTGCTGGGGAATCCGCCGTTTGTGGGTGCCAAGTTCATGAACGATGCGCAGCGTGCAGACACCCGCATCGTGTTTACGGGCATCGACAACGCCGGACTGCTGGACTTTGTGGCGGGCTGGTACGTCAAAGCGGCCCATTACGTCAAGGTGCCCGGCACGGCAAGCGAAGCGGCACGCCCGCGCTGCGCATTCGTGTCCACCAACAGCATCACGCAAGGTGAACAGGTCGGCGTGCTGTGGGGCTGGCTGCTGGCCCAAGGCATTCACATTGACTTTGCGCACCGCACCTTCAGCTGGAGCAACGAGGCACGCGGCAAGGCGGCGGTGCATTGCGTCATCGTCGGTTTTGGTCTGGAAGACCGGTCCGGCAAGGTGATTTACGAGTACGACGATATTCGCGGGGAGCCGCATGCCGTGCAGGCGGTGAATATCAACCCGTATCTGGTGGATGCGCCCGATGTGGTGCTGCCGCGCCGTTCGTCACCGATTTGTGCAGTGCCGGAAATAGGCATTGGCAACAAACCCATTGACGATGGCAACTACCTGTTCACCACCGAACAGCGCGATGCCTTCATTGCCTCTGAGCCCGCCAGCGCCAAATGGTTTCGGCGCTGGTTGGGTGCAGATGAGTTTCTGAACGGCTATGAGCGCTGGTGCCTGTGGCTGGGTGACTGCCCGCCTGCTGAATTGCGCGCCATGCCCGAGGCGATGAAACGGGTGCGAGCCGTCAAAACGTCACGCCTTGCCAGCATCAGCGCACCAACACAAAAGCTGGCCTCTACCCCGACCCGGTTCCACGTTGAAAACATGCCTGCAAGTGCGTACCTGGTATTGCCAGAAGTCTCCTCAGAGCGGCGGGTATTCATTCCTCTCGGCTTTGAGCAGCCATCCACGCTGTGCAGCAACCTGGTCAAGATTGCACCCGGCGCAACGATGTACCACTTCGGCATTCTCTCCAGCACCATGCACAACGCCTGGATGCGCACCACCTGCGGTCGCCTGAAAAGCGATTACCGCTACTCCAAAGACATCGTTTACAACAACTACCCCTGGCCAGACCTGCCGCAGACTTCCGGCTCAAATCAGCCTGCAGCGCCCGTCCATAAAGCGCAAGCCGCTATCGAAACCGCAGCACAAGGCGTGCTCGATGCCCGTGCCCAGTACCAGGGCGGCCCGCAACCCGCATCACTGGCAGACCTGTACGACCCGCTCACCATGCCCCCGGTTTTGCTCAAGGCGCACCAAAAGCTCGATGCCGCAGTCGATGCCGCCTACGCGTTGTGCGGTGGCAAAAAGGGCTGGAAGAACGATGCCGAGCGGGTGGCCTTTTTGTTTGAGCTGTACCAGCGCTACACCAGCTTGCTGCCAGTCCCTGCCAAAAAACCAAAAACCCGCAAACCAAAATCGCAGGATCACGCATGAACTTGGCATCAAGAATCACAGAGAAATGCTTCACCTCTCCTCTTTGCATGCGTCAACGCATAGGCACACCAACTCAAACACACGCACTGTCTGTGAACGGCCAGCTGACAGTTTGCTACGCTTTTCATAGCTGCTAGCGCACATATCACTTGGGCTGGTGGCCGATTTGGCCAAAATTTCCAGAAAAACCCAATTCGGGTATCATCAAACCCAATATGGGTATGAAAACCAATCCAGCCGACACCTCTGCACTGGCAAATGCCCTCTTTCCCAAGGTGCGGCAGCGGGTGCTGAGCGTGCTGTTTGGCACACCAGACCGCAGCTTTTACGCTAACGAGGTGATTGCGCTGGCGCAGTCGGGCACCGGCGCTGTGCAGCGGGAACTGGCGGGCCTGTCGGATGCCGGGTTGCTGACCGTCAGCAAACAGGGCAATCAGAAGCACTATCAGGCCAACGCCAGTTCACCGGTGTTTTCCGAATTGCGGGGCCTGGTCCTGAAAACCGCAGGGCTGGCCGATGTGCTTCGGGCCGCATTGCAAAGCCTTGCAGCGCAGATTGATCTGGCCTTCGTTTATGGCTCTGTGGCCAGGCAGCAAGACACCGCGCACAGTGACGTTGACGTGATGATCGTCAGCGCTGCGCTGGGCTATGCAGACGTGTTTGCCGCACTGGAGCCTGCAGCCAACACACTGGGCCGCAAGCTCAACCCCACGCTCTACACCCCCGCCAGCCTGGCCAGTCGCCTGCAAAGTGACAACGCATTTGTCACACGCGTTTTGCAGCAGCCCAAAATATGGTTGATTGGCAGCGAGGTGCAACTGCATGCAACAAGCACTTGAAAATTTGTGCGGACCCGGCAAGCCGCTCAAGGCCGAGCCACCCGATGCCAGCGTGTGCTGGACAAGTGCCACAACACCCGCAACCTCGGCGAATACGAAGGTTTGATGGAGGTCGATGAGCGGCTGGTTACTGACCTGATCCTGGCCACGCAAGTTGTAGCAAACGACATGAAGCAATCACCCGACTGACTAAAATTTGCTACGTTTTTCATAGCTTTCCGCGCATATTAAACAAGGGCTAACGGCTAATTTGACCTATGAACCACCAAAATATACTCACTTTCTGGTTTGAAGAACTGACCCCCAGGCAGCACTTCGCCAAAGACGCTGCCCTCGATGCCGCCATCCGCAGCCGCTTTGGCGCCACGCTCGAAGCTGCTGCACGGTGTGAGCTGTTTGCGTGGCGTGATAGCTCCCAGGGGCGGCTGGCGGAGATCGTGGTGCTGGACCAGTTCTCGCGCAATGTGTACCGGGACACACCACACGCCTTTGCGCAAGACGCGATGGCGCTGGTGCTGGCGCAAGAGCTGGTGGCCAGCGGGCAGGACCGCAGCCTGTCGCTGGCGCAGCGCAGCTTTGCCTACACACCCTACATGCACAGCGAGTCAGCGCTGGTCCATGCGCAGGCCCTGGCCTTGTTTGAGCAGCCGGGCCTGGAAGAAACACTGCGCTTTGAGCTGCACCACAAAACCATCATCGACCGCTTTGGCCGCTACCCGCACCGCAACGCTGTGCTGGGCCGCACGTCGAGTGCTCAAGAGCTGGCTTTTTTGAGCGGGCCGGGTTCTTCGTTCTAGCGCTCTGGCGTTTTAGGGTTTGGGCTGGGTTTGCTATGTTTTCAGGAGCTTCTTGGGCATGAATTGCTTGGGCTAAAGGCATATTGGCGCATGATCTGGCTTCCACAGTAAACTCGCTGCATGCTCGCTGAAAACCTCCCCGCCATCACTTTGCAAGCCACACGCGCCTTCGCAGCGCGAATTGCCAGTACCTACCCAACGCAGAGCGTGATGCTGTTCGGTAGCCGGGCACGCGGCACCGCCCATGCCGAAAGTGATGCCGACGTGGCCGTGGTGCTCAAGGGCGCGCCAGGGCACTTTGTGCGTACCAAAATGGCGATGAACGACATTGCCTATGAAATTTTGCTGACCACAGGCATTCGCATTCAGCCTTTGCCCGTGTGGGAATCAGAGTGGGCACACCCGCAAAGCTATTCCAATCCCCATCTGCTGCACAACATTGCCCGCGACGGTATCACCTTGTCATGAACGAACATGATTTGATGGTCAAGGCACGGCGGGCGCTTGCCAGCGCGCACACGCTTTTGACGGAGGGTGACAACGATGGTGCATGCAATCGCGCTTACTACGCCATGTTCGATGCGGCCCGCGCAGCACTGCTGGCATGCAAGGGGCCGGTTCCGCCTGAAGTGGCCAGGACGCACAGTGGTCTGATAAGCGCGTTCTCGTTACATTTGGTAAAGACCGGCATATTTCCAGTTGCATTGGGCAAGTCACTCAATAAAGCGGAAGACTTGCGGTTAATTGCAGATTACAAGGGTGACCAGCTGGACGAAGAAGAGGCCCAATGGGTGACGCAGCAAGCGACTATTTTTGTCAAAGCCATCACCGTCCAGTTTTTCAGTTGAGGTTTCTGTACACAAGGTTCGCACGCTTCCATTGGGTTCAAGCATTGTTGGCGAGGTACAGCAACACATCAGCTGAATTCACATCTGGTTTGGATTCGATGGTGGGCATCATTTGCCATTTTTTGAATATCTGCCTGTACACATTCCAAAAGCGCTTAAAACCAGTTTTTTCTCTACCAGCCAGCACCTATTGACTGCACCACATGCCCCCTAACTGGTACAACAACCACATCCTGCCCGCCGCACTGGACCTGGCCTGCGGCATGCCCATGGTCAGCCGCATGCGGGCGCTGGTGGTGCCGCGTGCGCGCGGCCGGGTGCTGGAGGTGGGTGTGGGCACCGGGCTGAACATGCGCCACTACGACAAGACCCGCGTCACGCACCTCACCGGGCTGGACCCGGGCCTGCAGATGCACCCGCTGGCGCTGGAGCGGGCGGCACGGGCCGGGCTGGATATGGACCTGGTGGGTCTGTCGGCCGAGAAGATTCCGTTACCTGACGCCAGTTTTGACACGGTACTGGTCACCTACACGCTGTGTACCATCCCTGACCCGCGCGCCGCTCTTCTGGAAATGCGCCGCGTGCTGGCTCCCCATGGCACGCTTTTGTATTGCGAGCATGGTCGTGCGCCGGACGCGTCGGTGCAGCGCTGGCAGGATCGGCTGCAGCCGCTGTGGGGCAAGGTGGCGGGCGGCTGCCACTTGGGGCGCGACATGCCGGCACTGTTGCAAGGCGCAGGTTTTACCCTGCCAGACCTGCAAACCCGCTATCTGGCGGGTCCACGGCCTTTTACCTTTCACTACTGGGGTGAGGCGCTGCCGCTTTAACCTTCAACCTGGCTCAAACGTGCGCCGACGCAATTGAGCAGCCGTGTCCTCTAAAAAATACCCATGCGCATCGCCCTGCTCACCGCCCTGGCCATGCTGGCCTTTGCGGGCAACTCCCTGCTGTGCCGCATGGCGCTCAAGCTCACGGCCCTGGATGCAGCGAGCTTTACCACGGTGCGTCTGGTGTCGGGGGCGCTGGCTTTGTGCCTGCTGGTGCGCTTTCGTGGCGGCGCAACCACAGGAAGTACAACAACAGAAAGCGCGAAGGCCGTTGTGGCTTACGGCAACTGGGGCTCGGCGCTGGCGCTGTTTGCTTATGCAGCCCTGTTTTCCTATGCGTATGTGGGCATGACGGCAGCTACCGGGGCGCTGCTGCTGTTTGGCGCGGTGCAAGCCAGCATGATTGCCTGGGGTTTGGCCAAAGGCGAGCGCCTGCGGCCATTGCAGACCGTGGGCTTTGCCACCGCCCTGGCGGGCCTGGGGGCGTTGATGTTGCCGGGTTTTGCTGCGCCCCCATGGCACATTGCCCTGGCCATGCTGGGGGCAGGCGTAGCGTGGGGCGTGTATTCGCTGCGCGGCAAAACCACCCCGCCCGGACAAACCCTGGATCCGCTGGCCACCACCTGCGGCAACTTTGTGCGCACTGTGCCCACGGCTATTGCGCTCAGTGTGGCTACCCTGCCCTGGATGCATCTGGACCGCACTGGTCTGGCATTGGCCGTGGCCTCGGGTGCTGTCACGTCGGGTCTGGGCTATGTGGTGTGGTACCGCGCCCTGCCTGGCTTGCGGGCGACCCATGCTGCGACGGTGCAGCTCAGTGTGCCGGTGATTGCAGCGGTTGGGGGCGTGGTGTTGCTGGGTGAGGGCTTCAGCCTGCAGCTGCTGGTGTCGTCGGTGGCTATTCTGGGCGGGATTGCGCTGGTGCTGCGCCGCCCTCGCCAGTGACAGGACTGCAGACAAAGTCAATCGCGGCGCACACCGCCGCCACCTGTGCGGCCATGCATTGCTCAGGCGTGGCGCGCGGGCTGTCGGGGTACACCTCGGTTGTGGTGGTGTAGCGGGCACCGGTGATGCTGGCGCACAGACCGAGGGCTTTCAGGGCATAGCGGATCACGCCATGCGCCACGACGGGCGAGCTGATGATTTCGTTGTTGTCGTCCGCAGGGGCAATGTGCGTGACACGCTCTACCGCATCAACGATGGCTTGCTGAAACGCAGGTTCCGGGCTTTCCGTGTCATCGACCGTGTAAAAACCGTCTGGAATAGAGCCAGGCTTGAATGCTTTGCCGTCGCGTGCAGCCACGGCCCGGCGGAATTCAGACTCGTCGGAATCGGTGGTTTCGTGCAAATCAATGTGAGCTGCAAACTGCCCGCGCAAAGGCGCGACCAAGCGCATCAGGGCCGCAGACTCTTGCGTCAGGCAGTCTGCGTTGAAGTTACGGTTGGGGTCGAGGGCGTCAAAGTTCCAGCGCTGGATGCGCTCATACCCCCAGGGGCTGACGCAGGGCACGACCAGCAGATTGGCCCGGCCCGCATAGGCCTGGGCATGCACATCGACAAAGTGCAGCGCACCCCGCACGCCGCTGGTTTCATAGCCATGCACGCCGCCGGTGACCAGCACGCAGGGCAAGCCCGGCATCCAGTCACGGCTGCGAATGGCCATCAGGGCAAAGCGCTCATCGACATACGCGACTTCACCATAAGCCGACACCTCAAAACGCTCACGCAGGCGGTCAATGCGGCTGAGCACATCGTCTGCATAGCTGCGCTGGCGCACCTGGCGGGCGCGCCACTGAGCCACTTCAGGTGCGCTCCAGGGCTGGCCTGCGGTGCCGATGGGATAAAAAGAGGTGTTACTCATGGCGTGTTGTCATGGGGGGGTGGGTCAGGTTGAAAATGATTTGAAAACAGACACCGTATCAGGCATTCAGGGTATTTTGCCCCGAACTACCGCGACCCCCAGACGCTGGTCAGCGCATTCGCACCTGCCAGACTGAGCAACGGAAAAGGTAAAAAACGGGCGGTTTGCAACGGCGTAGCATGCTCAAGCCCAGCGGCCAGATGTGCAAGTTATTAAGGAACGTGCCCCAAGGTTTTGTCGTTGAGGTTTGATGGTCAAAAACCCTGTCAGGGCATGGAATATATAGGCTGCCTGCTATCTAAATCGTTGTACAGGTAACAACGGTGAAAAAATTGGGAAGGCAAGCTCACCTCGCCAGAGCGATGCAAGAACGCCCTAATTGCCTCGCTGCAGCGCAACCGCACCGGTGACCACTCCCAGGGTGCTTCCCGGAGTGATGCTGTAGAGCAGGCCCGCCCGATAAGCCTGGTTACCGGTAAAGAAACCGCTGACGGTGACACCCGATGGCGTGGTGGTGGTGCCAGGCGCGCTGCCAAACGTGGCAGTGCCCGATTGAAATGTCACGAGGTGACTGGCAATGTTGACTGCCGTCGTACCAAACACCGTGTTGACATTGGCGATGGCTGTACCCGCGCCAAAGTCGGCACGCATGCTGGCACTGATCAGCTGACCTGTGGCGGTGGCTCCGCTTGAATGGGTGGCCGTGGGGACTGTGCCCCCTGCCATGACGTAATTGGCGGTGCCCATCGAGGGCATGACCGCTACTGGCTTGCCCACCAGATAGTGCGTTGAATTCAATGCACCGGTATGGATGTCACCGATGGTGGGTTTCGCACCGGAAACCCAGTTGCCCCAGCCCAGAAAACCTGAATCAGACACCACACCCATCGCAGCGAAAGTATCAGGGGTAGGGCTGCTGGCTTTAAAGGAAGGGGAAGGCATGCGGAGGATAGTTTTTTTAATCGGGGGCGGTGCTGTGGTTGGTGGGGGTGCCGGTGCGGTGGTTGGTGAGGGTGCTGGTGCAGGAGTTGGTGAGGGTGCAGGTGCGGTGGTTGGTGAGGGCGCTGGTGCAGGCGTTGGAGCTGGTGCAGGTGCAGGCGCAGGAGTCGGTGCCGGTGCCGGAGTCGGTACGGGTGCAGGCGTTGGAGCTGGCGCAGGAGTCGGTGCCGGTGCAGGAACTGGTGCCGGTGCTGGCGTTGGTACAGGTGCAGGGGTCGGTACGGGTGCAGGCGTTGGAGCTGGGGCAGGAGTCGGTGCCGGTGCAGGAACTGGTGCCGGTGCTGGCGTTGGTACAGGCGCAGGGGTCGGTACAGGTACAGGTACAGGTACAGGTACAGGTGCAGGTGCAGGCGTTGGAGCTGGCGCAGGAGTCGGTGCCGGTGCAGGAACTGGTGCCGGTGCTGGCGTTGGTACAGGTGCAGGGGTCGGTACGGGTGCAGGCGTTGGAGCTGGCGCAGGAGTCGGTGCCGGTGCCGGTGCTGGCGTTGGAGCCGGTGAAGGCACAGGCACAGGTCTGGGTACCGGAGCCAGAGGTGACGCCTGGGTAACTGCCCTGATACTGCCCGCTTTGTCCACCTGGTTGCCTGCGACAACTACTTCCTGCCGGGTTTGCGGCGTAGGAAGGCTGGTCCGGGTGTTGGTGCGCAGCGGCGGTGTCTCGTCGTTGATAACCAGCACGGACTCGCCTGCTGTTATGCCTGTGCAGCCGGTGCTGTTGCAAACCTCGATGGCATCCAGCTCGGTGCTCACGCTCAGCGTGCCGTTGGGGTTGTAGCTGGCGGTAAAGCCGGACCCGCGAATACCAATCGTGGCTGTGGTGGTGGTGACGCGGAAGTTTTCACGGTTGCGTTTACCGATCAGGCCGGTGATGGCCCGCATGCTGCCGCGCAGCAGATCGACCAGAAAACGGTCTTGTCCGGGGTCAGCCTGGTCCAGGTAGTTGCTGACCTTGAATTCGGTATTCGGCTGCAGTGACACCAGCGCGCCGTCCGAGAATTTGACCTGCGCGCGCCCAGTCTGGCCAGTCAAAATGGCCTGGCCACTTTCAATGTCCTGGCCCTTGACCAGCGCCTCACTCTGCCCATCCGGTCGGCGTACCGTGACTTCGCCTGCCGTGAACTGGGTGATGCCAGCAGCAACCCCCGCCATCGCGTGAAGTGGATAGGCGGCAGCGAGCGCCATGAGCAACGCCGCATTTCGAAGTTTGAAGTGGGGTGTCATGCAAGTGACCTTGAAATGGGCTGTCGGGCTCTCAAAAATGGATGCTGTGAAATGTCATGAAATGTTGTGAAAGGCTAGAAATCACGACGAAGCGTCACGCTGAGCACGCTTTTGTTGAAGTCTGATGTGGCAATGTTCGATTTGACCGATGTCCAGGACAACTGCGGCGTGATACGCCAATAACTGGCGGGCACCCAGGCAAAGCCCAGGTTGACGTTGAGCTGCCGGTCGCGCCGCGTCACCAGGAAAAACGGGTCTGCCCCGCCGTAGTTGCGGTTTTCAAGCCCCAGACTGCCAAACAGTGCCAGGCTATCGGCAACCGATTTTTGGGCACCCAGACGAACGCCTGCCAGCTTGTGACCCAGGTGTGGAACCGCGCTTGCGCGCTCTTTTTCTGCGCCCACATACCCGCCTGCAAACACCAGCAGGCCATCACGAAAAGCATGCGCGTAGCTGGTGCCCAACACGAGCCGGTCTGCATCACGGATTTGCTGGTCGGGGTAGCCCAGTTTGCCCCACTGCACATAACTACTCCATTGCTTGAAGCCGTCCGGCCTGAAGCTCCACTCCCCGACCACGCCGGTCTGGTCACGCGCCCTGGCACCATTGACGGTGTATGAGCCGACCTGCGCAGCGCCGGAAAACTCGTGCTTTTCATAGCGATAACTCGCACCTGCCTGGATATCCACCTGGCTGGTGTGGAACTCTGCGTGGCCAGCGTTGCCGCGTGTGTTGCCCGATAAATGGCCCAACACGGACCAGCGGGGGTCCAGCACATACCGGACAGATACGCCACCGCCGAGGCTGGCAAATGCCGCTTTGGTCTCAATGGCTGTGGGTATGAGTGTGAAGACAGCCCCGCCAAAAACTGGCACAGCAACATGGGGGTTACCCGGCCCGCTGTTGATGTTGGTGTCATACCCCAGCGTCGCTTCAATATAGGGTTTGACCGTCGAGCGTGCGGTTTCTTCAGTGCGGTCTATGGCCTGCAAAAACTGATCAATCGAGTCGGCCGCACCTTGCGGTATGTTGTCGTGTTTGACTTCAAGCAGCACCCGGCGCGAGGCGCGCAAGTCGCCCACTGCAAACAGGGCTCGCCCCAGCTCGGCGCGCGCCCTTGAATTTCCGGGTTGTACTGACAGGGTGCGCTCCAGTGCAAACACCGCACGCGTGAACTGGCCGGTTTCGTTGGCAGCGATACCCAGTACGGTATCGAAGTCTGGGTCGCCTGCGCGTGGCGTTTCTTGCGGCTCAAGCAGTTCAAAAGCTGCTCTGGCCTGGCCCTGATCGAGCATCAGGCGCGCCTGTCTGACCAGTGCGTCCACCTCGGCATGGGCGGAACACATGCTGGTGACAACAAGCATCGCCAATAGGCCGGGAGTCAAGTATTTGTAATGAGCGGTCATGGACTTCAATCAGACTTGATAAAAACAGCAAAGGCTGCACAACAGTAACCCCCTGTTCAAGGGGGTTATAGCATGTAGTCGAATGTCAATGCTGATTTTTTTGGAGTTTCCAAAAAATAGAGTGCGTTCGTTATTTTTACTGCGTCATCAATACAGGGTTGGCAATGACAACGGGACGGGACGGGACGGGACGGGACGGGACAGGACGCTCCGCAGCTGGTTGAAGACAGCGCACCATGGACAAAAACGCAACGCAGGGCGCTGGGCGGTGAAATGCAGGCAGTTGAGTCGGTTATGGTGTCGGCCATGAATCGAATTTTGGCTTATGCCTGCCTTGCGCTCAGCATGTCCCTGGTGGGCAGCTATGTGGCACTTTCCAAACCGCTGGTGGCCGCCCTGCCCGTCTTTTTGCTGGCTTGGCTGCGCTTTGGCATTGGCGGGGTCGCCATGCTGCACTGGCTTAAAAAGCCTCCGGGCGAAGCGCCGATGACTGGCCAGATCAAGCGTCTGGTATTTCTGGAGTCGTTTCTGGGCAATTTCCTGTTTTCAATTTGCATGCTGTTTGGCGTGAGCCTGACCAGTGCGGTGGCTGCAGGTGTGATCATGGCGGGGATTCCGGCTGCGGTGGCGGTCATGAGCTGGGCGTTTCTGCGCGAGCGTATTGCCCCGCGCGTCTGGCTGGCTGTGGCCTGTGCGGTGATGGGTGTTGGGCTGGTTTCGCTATCAAAACCAGAGCATATAGCCCAAGCCAATACTGCCCTGGGAGCCGATTTGGCATCAAACCATGCCTGGCTGGGCAATTTGCTGCTGGTGGGGGCCGTGCTGTGTGAAGCCGCTTACGCGGTCATCGGTAAAAAGCTCACGGGCTCACTCAGCCCGAAACGCATCACGGCCTTGATCAATCTATGGGGCTTTGCATTGGTCACGCCCTTTGGTGTGTGGATGGCCTGGCGGTTTGACTTTCATACCGTGGCGGCTTCAAACTGGCTGCTGCTGCTGTTTTACGCACTGGCTGCCAGCGTATGGACAGTCTGGCTGTGGATGACGGGCCTGAAAACCGTTCCCGCCAATCAGGCCGGTGTTTTTACCGTCATGTTGCCCATCAGCGCGGCGACAGTAGGCGTGCTGGTTCTGGGTGAAAGCCTGAATGCGGCGCAATTGGGCGCATTTGCGATTGCGCTGGTCGGTGTGGTGCTTGCCACGCTGCCCGAGCGGCGTTGATGACCTTGGTCATGCTTTTTCGGGCTAACCCAGCGCGTAACGCTGCATCTCCCAGTCCGACACGTGTGCGGCATAGGCATCCCACTCGCCCTGCTTGCACCTTAAAAACTGCTCGATAAATGCGGGGCCAATCAGCTGGGTGAGCGTCGAGTCCTCAGTCAAAGCGTGCAAAGCGGCCTGCAAGTCACGCGGCAGAGTCGCTGGCATGGCGGCGCCTGATGCCTTGCGCTCGTACAGGTCTTCAGTACACGGCGGCACGGCAGGAAGTTGCGCGTCCACGCCGTGCAGGCCTGCTGCCAGTACACCTGCCAACGCTGTGTACACATTGCAGGACGGGTCGGGCAAGCGCCATTCCATGCGCCCTGCCACGGTTCGCACCAGGCAGGTCCGGTTGTTGTCGCCGATGGTTTTCCACACCGGCGACCAGGTGGTGCCCGACAGGCTGGCGCTGCTGGCCAGCCGCTTGTAGCTGTTGACAGTTGGGGCGCACAGGGCCGTGAGAGCGTCTGCATGATGCAGCAGGCCTGCTGCAAACTGGTGACCCAATGTGCTCAAGCCCAGTGCACCCGTTTCGTCGGCCATGACAAATTTTCCGGACCGGTCTTGCAGGCTCAGGTGAAAGTGCAAGCCACTGCCAGGCGCATTGGCCAGGGGCTTGGGCATGGTGCTGAACGTGAAGCCATGCCTTTCGGCGACGGCGTGTGCAGCCAGCTTGAACAGCATATAACGGTCTGCAGCGGCTAAGGCATTGTCGAAACGGTAGTTGATTTCGTATTGGCCGTTGGCGTCTTCATGGTCGATTTGCTCCAGCTCAAAACCCAGCGCTGTCAGGGTGGCGCGCATGTCTTCTAAGTAATCCCGATGGCGGTGAATGGCACGCAGGTCATACGAGGGCTTGCTCAAGTCATCTTGCGCGTCCGCCACCACCCAGCTGCCACTTGCATTTTTTTTCAGCAGAAAGAACTCAGGCTCTATGCCTGCCCACAGTGTCAAGCCGCGTTCAGCCAGCGCATCGGTCTGTTTTTTCAACAATTGGCGCGAACAGGTTTCCAGTGGCTGGCCGCCTGCAAACCCGTTGCACACGGCATGGGCCACGCCCGGCATGAAAGGCAGGGGGCGGATTGTTTCGAGCTGGACGCGGCCATAGTATTCACTGCGCTGCCCCAGCCGTGGCAGGCCCGTGCCCCAGATGCTTGGGCCGGCGAAGCCAGCGCCTGTCGCCACCCATTCGGCGAGGTTTGCCACAGGCACCAGCTTGCCTTTGCCGACACCGTGAAGATCGGCAAACTGCACCAGCAGGCTGTGAATGCCCTGGGTCTGAAGTGCGGCCATCACGTCTTCAATGGCCTTGTGCTTCACCTCAGAACTCATGCGCTGGCGGTGGCTTGGGTCGCGTCCAGTGCAGCGTCCAGAATACCCAGCGCTTCTTCAAATACGGCGTCCTGAATCGTCAGGGGGAACAGGAAACGAATCACGTTGCCGTAAACGCCGCAGGTCAGCAGCAGCAGGCCGCGCTTTAACGCCTCGGTTTGCACCTGTTTGGTGAGCTCCATGTCGGGCTCGCCTGTATGGGGGTTGGCAAATTCGCAGGCCACCATCGCGCCCAGACCGCGCACATCGCTCATGCGCGCGTCGGCGGCTTTACGCAGGTGCAAGTGTTTCAGCAGGCGGTTGCCCAGCACATTGGCCCGGTCAACCAGGCCCTCTTCGGCCATGATGTCCAGCACGGCATGCGACGCTGCAATGGCCAGCGGGTTGCCTGCATAGGTGCCGCCCAGACCGCCAGGCGCAGGTGCATCCATGATGGCGGTTTTGCCTGTGACAGCCGACAGCGTGGTGCCACCGGCCAGGCTTTTGGCCATGACCATGATGTCGGGTGACACGCCAAAATGTTCCATCGCAAACATCTTGCCAGTGCGGGCAAAGCCGCTTTGCACCTCATCGGCAATCATCAAAATACCGTGCTGGTCACACAGGGCGCGCAGCCATTTGACGGCCTCATGCTGAATGACGTTAAAGCCGCCTTCGCCTTGTACGGGCTCAAAAATGATGGCGGCGACCCGGGTGGGTTCAATATCGCACTTGAACAGCTGCTGCATCGCGTGTTTGACTTCATCCAGCGACGCGCAGTGGCACGGGAAGGGCGCATGGTAAATCTCAGGCGGAAAGGGGCCAAAACCTGCTTTGTACGGCTGAACCTTGCCCGTCATGGCAACGGCAAACATGCTGCGGCCATGAAAAGCCCCGCCAAAGGCGATCACACCACTGCGCCCGGTGGCAGCGCGGGCAATTTTGATGGCGTTTTCTACCGCTTCAGCACCTGTAGAAAAGAAAGCGGTTTTCTTCGGGCCTGCAATCGGCACGATGGTGTTGATACGCTCGGCAAGTGCCACGTATTCGGTGTATGGCACGACCTGATAGCAGCTGTGGGTAAAGCGCTCCAGTTGGGCCGCAATGGCAGCTTGAATTTTTGGATGCGAATGGCCGGTATTGAGAACGGCAATACCGCCTGCAAAGTCGATAAAGCGGCGGCCTTCAATGTCCCAGAACTCTGAGTTTTTGGCATGGTCGATAAAAAAATCACCCATCACGCCAACACCGCGCGGTGTTGCCGCCAGGCGGCGAGCGTGCCAATCGGCATTTTTGTGGTCGATGCCCGTGGTTGGTAAATTTTGGCTGTGGGCCGCGTGAGCCGCCTCGGTAGCGACATGCTCGGTGTGGGTAATAGCGTTCATAGGCAGCTCTCTTTCAGTCAGTGGGAAATGGTTAATGCGGGTACAGACGAATCCGGGCGATTTGTTGGCGTGCATGTTTATACCTCAGTGGGTTGCCAGCGCTACGGTCTCGGCCCGAAGTGCTGCAGCGACTTCACGCTCCCGTCTGCGGGTCTGGCGCGCCACCCAGACACTGTAGGCCACGATCGCCACAGTGACAGTGACGATCAGTAACGTGGCAGCGGCGTACACCGTCGGGTTGATGCCCCTGCGTGCATAGCTGAAGATCACTTGCGGAAGGGTATTGACGCCTGGGCCTGACAAAAATTCAGAAATCACCACGTCGTCAAACGACAGGGTGAATGACAACAGAAATGCGGCAAGAATCGCCTGGGCAATGTTGGGCAGGGTGATCAGAAAGAACACCTGCAAAGGCCTGGCACCCAAGTCCATGGCGGCTTCTTCAATCGAGCGATCCATCTCCATCAAACGCGACTGGATCACCACCATGCCATAGGCCATGCCCAGCAGGGTATGGCCCAGCACAATGGTGAGGATGCCGCGCTCGGGCCAGCCAAAGACGTTTTGCGCACCCACCATCAACAGCAGCAGGGACAGGCCAATGACCACCTCTGGCATGACCAGTGGCGCGTTCACCATGCCTGAAAAAATGGTACGCCCAACAAACCTGCGGTATCTGACCAGCACAAACGCGGCAAAAGTGCCCAGAACAGCGGACAACACGCCGGTGATGGCGGCCACCTGCAACGACAGCCAGAAGCCCTCAACAATTTTGGTGTCTTGGGTCAAAGCCTGGTACCAGCGCAGCGAAAAGCCGGTGAATCTGGCGTCTTGCCGGGTGCTGTTGAATGAAAACACCATCATGAAAAACAGCGGCACATACAAAAACGAAAACACGACTGCCAGCCAGGCCTTGCCAAAATGCTGTTCGATGAACTTTTTCATGACACAGCCTTAGGTCTTGTTGTCAGCAGCGTCGCCGCTGTAGTGGTAGTAGATCGCCAGTGGAACAATGATCAGAGCGATCATGACCACGGCCAGGGCGCTGGCGCGGGGCCAATTGTTGCTGGTGAACATTTCATCCCAGACCACGCGACCGATCATGACGTTCTCGGGACCACCCAGCAAGGAAGGAATCACAAACTCGCCAAGTGCAGGAATAAAAACCAGCATGAACCCTGCAATGATGCCCGCCTTTGACAGCGGCACCGTCACCAGCCAGAACGCCTTGAAGGGTGACGTTCCCAGATCGTAGGCCGCCTCAAGCAGCCGGAAATCCATCTTGACCAGGTTGGCGTAAAGCGGCAGTACCATGAAGGGCAGGTACACATAGGTCATGCCAATCAGCATGGATACATTCGTGTAGAGCATCTGGATCGGCTCGCTGATGATGCCCAGAGCCATCAGAAACTGATTGACGACGCCCTGGTCGGCCAGAATTCCTTTCCATGCATAAACCCGCAGCAAAAAAGAGGTCCAGAACGGCAGCATCACCATCATCAGCAAGGCCGGGCGAATACCAGGCTTTGAGCGTGCGATGAAATAAGCAAACGGATAGCCGATCAACAGACACAAAACGGCTGTGCAGAAGGCGTACCAGATCGAACGCAGATAGGCCTCGACGTAGAGCGTTTTGAAAAGCGCGCCGCCTTCGCCGCCTCGGAAGATGGACCCGTAGTTTTCATATTTCAGCTTCAACACACCGGTTGTGGTGTCCCAGATGGGCTTGAATGGACTGATGTCACTGCCCATATCTACAAAGCTGATGTAGAAAAGAATCAAAAAGGGCAGAAAGAAAAAGACAAAAAGCCAGACGTAAGGCACGCCGATCACAAAGCGCTTGCCGGGCGTGGGGAATGCAGAGCGGGCCATGGCGTTTCCCCGGATCAATCGCGCAACACAATGGCAGAGCGGTCACCCCACCAGAAATACACTTTATCTTCCCAGGTGATGTCACTGAGCTCCTGGCGGGATGTGTTGGCCTCCATGATCTTGACCTTGGTGCCGTCTGTGGCCTGCACAATGTAGGTGTTGTAGGAGCCGAAATACGCTATTTCCTTGACCTGGCCGGTAAAGATATTCATCGCAACATCCGGGCGCTGCTTGCTGATTTCAATTTTTTCCGGTCGCACAGCAATGGCAAGTGGCATGTTGAGCGAGCCACTCACACCGTGCCCCACATGAATCACGCCAATGCCGGTGGTTGCTGCGCACCGGTCCACCTCATCGATTGTCAGATTTCCGTTGAACATATTGACGTTTCCGATGAAGTCCGCCACAAAGCGGTTTTTCGGGTGCTCATAGACGTCCTCGGGTGAGCCAACCTGCAGCACCCGCCCTTTGCTCATGACTGCAATGCGGTTGGCCATGGTCATGGCCTCTTCCTGGTCATGGGTCACCATGACGCAGGTCACGCCAACCTTTTCAATGATATTGACCAGTTCAAACTGGGTTTGTTCGCGCAATTTTTTGTCCAGCGCGCCCAGCGGCTCATCCAGCAAAAGAAGTTTGGGCCTTTTGGCCAGGCTGCGTGCAAGCGCCACACGCTGCTGCTGGCCGCCGGAGAGCTGGTGCGGCTTGCGCTTTGAATAGGCGCCGAGTTGTACCAGGTCCAGCATTTCACCGACCCGCTGCTTGACCTCCCCACGCGGCAAGCCTTCGCGCTTGAGTCCGAAAGCCACGTTCTCCCAGATATCCAGATGGGGAAACAAGGCATAAGACTGGAACATCATGTTGATCGGGCGCTCATAGGGCGGCAGCCTGGCCACGTCTTGCCCGCCCAGCATGATCCGCCCGGAGGTGGGAGACTCAAAGCCGGCCAGCATGCGCAGCAAGGTGGACTTGCCACATCCGGAACTGCCCAGAAGCGCAAAAATCTCGCCCTGGTCAATCGACAGGGACACATCGTCAACAGCAACAGCCTCGTCAAATCTTTTAACCAATTTTTCAGTCACCAGATAACCCGATTTGTCTGACTGGTCAGCCATGCTCTACACCCCTTACCCTGTTGAGACCGACAAAAAGGGCTGCCCATACTTCAACGTACAAACAGCCCCAGGTCACTGAATGACAGCAACCGTCACTTGCCGCTTTTGAACGCGTTATAGGTGTTGGCAATCGCCTCACGGGATGCGTTGCTGAATTTTCCGGGCTGAACCATCTTGGCGGCAAAGTCTGCGTCAACAAAAATGGTTTTATTGCCGGAGATTTCTGGCTTGATCTTTTCCATGGCGGCTTTGTTGCCGGTGGGGTAGTTCATTTCGTTGGACATCAAGGCACCGTTTTCAGCACGCAGGTAGAAATCCAGGAACGCGTATGCGTTATTGGGGTGCTTGGCATCTTTGGTAATGGCCATGGTGTCAAAGAAAATCAGGCCACCGGTGCTTGGCAGCAAGGCTTCAATCACATCCTTGGAGCCATTTTCTTTGGCGCGGCCAGCAGCAATGTTCACGTCACCTGACCAGCCAATGACCACGCAGGCCTTGCCGCCGGCGATGTCGTCAATCATGGTGGAGCTGAACAGGCGGATGTCCTTGCGAACTTTCGCCAGCATGTCTGCCGCCAGTTTATAGTCCGCCGGATCGCTCGAATAGGCGTCTTTGCCCAGGTAATGCAAGGCCACCGGAATGATCTCGGTGGGCGAGTCCAGATAGGCAATTCCGCAGGATTTAAGCTTGCTGGTGTATTCAGGCTTGAAAACCAGGTCCCACGCGTTCGCTGGCATGGGCGTTTTACCCAAAGCTTTTTCAAGCTTGGTGCGGTTGATGCCGACAGTGGTAAAACCCCAGGCCCACGGAATCAGATGCTTGTTGTCCGGGTCTGCCTTGGTCAATCCCGCCATGATGACCGGGTCCAGATTGCCGTAGTTTTTGATTTTGGCTTTGTCCAGCGGCTGAAAAAAGCCTGCTTCAGTTTGTGCCGGGCTAAAAGAAGTACCGGGTACAACAATGTCGTAGCCGGTATTGCCTGCCACCAGTTTGGCGTTCAACGCTTCATTGGTCTCAAACGTGTCGTAATTGACCTTGATACCGGTTTCTTTCTCGAATGCAGCAATCATGCCCGCTGGCACGTAGTCGGGCCAGTTGTAGATATTGAGAACTTTTTCTTCGGTACTCACCGGCGCACTGGCCACTGCCACAGGGGCGGGAGCTGCAGCTACAGCCGCAGGTGTTTCTTCTTTTTTACCGCAACCCGCCAGAACAATGGCGGACAAGACAAACGAGAACAGATACTTTTTTACCATTGACGTGACTCCAAATAGTTTTTCCAGGACGTTAAAACTGACCCATTTATTAAAAGCAATAAGCAGACCAGAAAACATTATAGAAACGCTTAAATCAACCCTTTTACCTTTAACTCTTTCGCAGTCAGATTCAGGGCCTGGGTGATCAGACGGATCATTTCGTCGATATCGCTACGGGTCATCACCAGCGGCGGTGCAATGATCATGCGGTCACCCACGGCGCGCATGATCAGGCCGTTGTTAAAGCAAAAACTGCGGCACATCATGCCCACCGCATCCTCTTCCCTGAACCACTCTTTGGTCTTTTTATTTTTCACCAGCACGAGCCCGGCCATCAAGCCGCAGCTCTCGGCCACGCCAACCAGCGGGTGCTCGTTGAGTTCGGCGTATCGCTTGGCGAAATAGGCACCCAACTCGCCCTTGACCCCCTGCACCAGGCCTTCACGCTCCATCACGCCAATATTCGCCAACCCGACTGCACAGGCAACCGGGTGACCACTGTAGGTATAGCCGTGGTTGAATTCGCCGCCTTTTTCAATCAGTACCTTGGCGACGCGGTTACCGACCATCACGCCGCCCAGCGGGATGTATCCGCTGGTCACCGCCTTGGCAAAGGTCACGAGATCGGGCTTGAAGCCAAATTTTTCGTAGCCAAACCAGTGTCCCAAACGACCAAAAGCGCAAATCACATCGTCGCTGATCAGCAAAATGCCGTATTTGTCCACGATCCGCTGGATTTCGGGCCAGTAGGTTGCCGGGGGAATAATCACGCCGCCCGCACCTTGAATGGGCTCGGCAATGAACGCAGCGACCTTGTCCGGGCCGACAGCCAGAATTTTTTCTTCCAGCCAGCCTGCGGCACGGATGCCGAACTCGTCCGAACTCTCGCCAGGTTTGCCGTTTTCAAAATAGTAGGGCTGCTCGATATGGGTGATGTTGGGGATTGGCAAATCACCTTGCGCGTGCATGCCGCTCATGCCGCCCAGAGATGCGCCCGCCATGGTGCTGCCGTGGTAGCCGTTGTAGCGCCCGATGATCACCTTGCGTTGGGGCTGGCCCAGCAAATCCCAGTAACGGCGCACCATGCGAACGTTGGAGTCATTGCTTTCGCTTCCGCTGCTGGAATAAAAAACATGCTCAAAACTGCGGTCGCCCACGCTGGGCGCAAGACTGGCCAGTTTGGCTGCCAATTGAACAGCGGGCACATTGGTGGTCTGAAAAAAGCTGTTGTAGTACGGCAATGTCATCATTTGGCTGTAAGCCGCCTCGGCGAGCTCTTTGCGCCCGTAGCCCACATTGACGCACCACAGGCCACTCATGCCGTCGAGAATCTTGTTGCCCTCCGAGTCCCAGACATAAATGCCTTCAGACCGTGTGATCACCCGTGCCCCCCGGGTTGCGAGGTCTTTGAAGTCGGTAAACGGGTGCAGGTAATGCGCCCGGTCCAGCGCCTGGATTTGTTCGGTATCGATGGTGAGCGTCATGTCAAGGTCCAATCAGTAAAGTATTGAGGCGTTATCCGGAAGATGGCTGGCAAGGGGGTGGTTTCTCAAACGTGCAACAACAAATGTTCACGCTCCCACGGCGAGATGACTTTCATGAATTCGGCAGATTCGAGTTCCTTGATTTCAGAATAGACCGTGATGAACTCTTTACCCAGTATTTCATGCAGATCAGACTCGCGCTGCAGCCAGTCAAGGGCCTGATCCAGGCTGCGTGGCAAAGAATGTGGCGACAGGTAGGCGTCACCCTTTAACTCCGCTTTGGGTTTGATTTTTTTTTTCATCCCCAGGTATCCGCAAGCCAGCGTCATGGCCATGGCCACGTAGGGGTTGGCATCGGCGCCAATCACGCGGTTTTCAATGCGCCTCGCCTGCGGTGTGGCAATCGGTGAACGGATGCCGACCGTGCGGTTGTCGTGGCCCCATTCGATGTTGATGGGTGCCGCAGTGTGGCGCGACAGTCGGCGGTAGCTGTTGACGTAAGGTGCCACGAGCGCCATGGCCGCAGGAATGTAGCGCTGCAGACCGCCAATGTAGTAGTAGAAAGCGCTTGACGCCGTACCGTCTTCGTTGCTGAAGATATTCAAGCCTGTTTTCTTGTCCAGAATGCTCTGGTGAACGTGCATGGCACTGCCAGGCTCGCCCGCAATCGGCTTGGCCATAAAGGTGGCATACATATCGTGGCGCATCGCGGCTTCACGCACGGTGCGTTTGAAAAAGAACACCTCATCTGCCAGGTCCAGTGGGTGAGCGTGAAAGAAATTGATCTCCATCTGGCCTGCGCCCACTTCATGAATCAGCGTATCGACGTTGAGTTGCATTTTTTCGCAGTAGTCGTAAATATCTTCAAAGAGTGGGTCAAACTCATTGACTGCGTCAATACTGTAGGCCTGGCGCGAAGTCTCGGCACGGCCACTGCGGCCAATCGGTGGACGCAGCAAGGTGTTGGGGTCGGTGTTGCGGGCGACAAGGTAGAACTCCAGCTCGGGAGCCACCACAGGCTGCCAGCCCTCCACTTCAAAAAGATCGCAAACCCGACGCAGCACACTGCGTGGGGCAAATGGAATCAGCTTGCCTGTGGGGTCAAAACAATCGTGAATAACCTGTGCAGTCGGGTCGGTCGCCCACGGAACGATGCGTACAGTGGACAGCGCAGGCTGTAAATGCATGTCTCTGTCATTGGGGCTGATCACATCGTAGTACGGCCCGGATTCCGGAAACTCGCCCGTCACACCCATGGCAACGATGGCTTCTGGCAGTCGCATGCCACGGTCCTCGGTAAATTTGCCACGCGGCAAAATTTTGCCCCGGGCAACGCCTGTCAAGTCCGGCACCAGGCATTCCACCTCGGTGACTTTGTGTTTGTTCAACCAGTTTTCCAGGTCGGTAAAGGTGGTTACTTTTTCGCTTGTACTTGCCATGAAGACTCCCTCGGTTTGTATGGTGGGTTCAACTGTCGTTAACTTTTATGAACTGTTATGAACTGTTATGCCAGGATAGATGCAGGTTGCACTGCAGCCAGTCTGCTGGCATGTCTGTCGCGGCACGCCTGGCCGAAGGCCTCGAAGATAGCGCGGTAAAACGGGTTTTCCTGGCAGCGCCATTCAGGATGCCACTGCACAGCGTAGGCAAATGCTTTTGCACCTGTAATTTCAATGGCTTCGACCAGACCGTCGGGTGCATAAGCCAAAGCGCGCAACCCAGGCGCAAGAATACCGATACCCTGGCCGTGCAATGAGTTGACCATCGCATGGGGCCCGCCCGCCCATTGTGCGAAAGCAGAGCCTGGCTCCAGGCGAATGTCGTGCGCAGGCCCGTAGGCTTGCTCTGTGCTGGCACCTTTTGCCTCACGGTGGTCCAGCTGATTTATCCCCAGGTGCACGGCTTGCTGCAAGGTACCACCATAAGCCACATTGATTTCCTGAAAACCGCGACACACCCCCAGCAAGGGAACGCCGGCCCTCACGCATGCGGTCACCAGGGGCAATGTGAGTGCGTCACGGGCCGGGTCCAGCGGCAGGGATGGGTCGGCCAGGGCCTCGTTGAAATGGGATGGATGCACGTTGGACGAAGAACCGGTGAGCATGACACCATCGACCAGACTGAGCAGATGAGGAATCTGGGCTGCGTCTGCCAGCGGAAAAACCACGGGTTGAGCCCGTGCACAGACTTTGATGGCACGGGCGTATTTGTCGCCCAGCACCAGAGCCGACATCGGTTCGCTGTCTGGATCAAGCACGCGGTGGTCGGCCGGGAGCCACACCAAAACAGGTGCC
>JBBRMH010000047.1:0-22822 GCA_038230935.1 Burkholderiales bacterium
GAGGTCGTAGGGCAGTTTTTTGATAATAAAGTCGGTCATCTTGGGCTCACCTTTAGGGTTAACTCGAGCTGGAGACTAAGTGCTTGATTTCAATAGGGAAATCAGGATTTACTCTCCATGAAGTCACGGATTCAGGATAATCTCTGATCTGCAACCCATGCGTTTCCCGAAAGCCTGCCCATGACCACTGAATTAAAAATTGACTTTGTTTCCGACGTTTCATGCCCCTGGTGCGTGATTGGCCTGAAAGCGCTGGATCAAGCCATTGCCCGTATCGGCAGCGAGATCACCACCGACATTCACTTTCAGCCGTTCGAGCTCAATCCAGAAATGGGCGCAGAAGGCCAGGACATCACCGAACACATCACGCAGAAATACGGCATCGCCCCTGCCCAGGCCAACGCTAACCGCGAGAACATCCGCGTGCGCGGTGCCGATGTCGGGTTCCGGTTCGCAATGGCTGGTGAGCCTGGCGGCGGGCGCAGTCGCATCTACAACACCTTTGATGCCCATCGTTTGCTGCATTGGGCAGAAACTCAGGGACCAGGGTTGCAGAAGGCACTGAAAGAGGCGCTTTTTACAGCCTATTTCACGAATGGACAAAGCCCCGCCTCGCACGACGTGCTTGCGCGTGCAGCCGTTGAGGCAGGTCTGGACGAAGCCAAGGCACGTGACGTGCTGGAGTCCGGTAAATACGCCGACGACGTGCGTGAGCGCGAGCAGTTCTACGTGTCGCAGGGTATTTCCTCGGTGCCCGCCGTCATCATCAATGACCGCCACTTGATCTCTGGTGGCCAGCCTGTCGAAGTGTTTGAGCAGGCCTTGCGGCAAATTGCAGCCGGGGCTTGAGCCGATTGCAGTCACAAATTTGAACGTGCAGTTTTAGACTGCATCTGACGACTGGCCGGGATAATTAGACATGCAAAAATACCGGTCCATCAGAGGTGCTATGGGTTGGTGCGCTGTCGGGTGCTGTCTCTAACCGGGTCTGTTCATGCAATGCAATTCAATTGCATCGGGTTGATAGACTGCAGCGAGGTTGGCAAAATTTTCAGCGCTGGCCTTCAATCCAGACCAGGCGTGCTGACCGCAGATGCCTGAGACCTGAAGTTTTCCAGCACTTTTGCCGGTGTTCGAGAGCGTGCACACAATGCGCACGCCGGTGTTGCCGCGTACACGTCAGCACGCGCCCAGTGTGATGCCAGTGGGGGCGGGTTACGCTGGTGATCTCTGCAGTGACCGCATCCAGCACGCTGGCCGTGGCTGAAGAGGCGGCGCAGCACCTTAAAAACGTTGTCAACGTTCCTGGCCAGCTAAGAGCGCGTTCCTCAATAACTTGTATATTGGGCTCGCCGGACTCGGGCGTGCTACGTTGTTGAGAATGTCTTGTGTGGCACGCTTCACGCCTGGCATCCCGTCTCAAGCCATCGGCCAAATGCACACGTTATTTCGCCAGCACCCTAAAGAAGGCCTTATTAGGGTAACTACCCCTCTTTTTCACGCTTTTTTCGCATCATACTTAATCCCACATGGTGATATTGCCTGCGTTTTACATTTCGCAAGGCGTACCCCGGCCACCAAAAGTTGCCATCAAACCGACTGATCCAAGTGACAACCCTGCTCACAGCTAAGGGGCTGTCACGCTGGATATGGACTACCCCATACGGATACCGCGCCAGCCCTGAACTGGTCGCTGATGGAACAAGGACTCTTTGGATGAACGACATTACCACGCCCTTCAAGCCTGCCCGGCCCCTGCCTGTGGCCCACGTCAACCCGGTGCGCACGCGCGCCGACTGGGAGCGTCAGCGAGCCGCTGCGCTGGCTGACCCGGGGGCCTTTCACGGCGCTATTGCGAAGCAGCAGATTCACTGGTTTGTCTCTGGCACTGCAGGCGTTGTCGGCATCGGTCCCGCGGGTGCCTGGCTCAGCTTTGATCAAGTCATTAGCGGCTGGACGGGCTGGGACGCCAGCAGTGGTGCCGCTGTCAGCGTTGCCCTCGGAGCTGACTTTGAGCCCTGGACGCGTGCTTTTAACGATGACAATCCGCCGCACTGGAAATGGTTTGAGGGTGGGCTGACCAATGCCTGCTTCAACGAGGTGGACCGTCATGTGCTGGCAGGCTTTGGTGATGAAACTGCGTTTTTCTTTGAGGGTGACCGCTGGGACATGTCACAAGACAACGGGCGCGGCGCGCCGGTGGATTCACACGTCATCACGCGCAAAACCCTGCTGCTGGAGTCCGCCAAATGCGCGCTTGCCCTGCAGGCGCTGGGCCTCAAAGCTGGCGACCGTATCGCGCTGAACCTGCCCAACATTGCCCAGCAGCTGTTCTGGACTGAAGGGGCCAAGCGCATTGGCGTGGTTTATACGCCGGTGTTTGGCGGCTTCAGTGACAAGACCTTGTCAGACCGTATTCATGATGCGGGCGCGCGGATTGTCATCACGGCCGACGGCGGTTACCGCAACGCGCAGATTGTGCCGTTCAAAACCGCCTACACCGACCCGGCGCTGGACGACTACGTACCCGTCGCGACCGTGCGCGCCACGATTGCCCAGCGGCTGGGCACGCTCGGATTGAACACTGAAGATGCCCAGCAGGTGCTGGTGACGGTGGACGACACACTGGCCGGCGAAGTCACGGTGCAGCGCAGCGACGCCATGCGCGGCGTGGGCCGTGCGCTGCGCGACCTGGGTCGTACGGGCCGGCTGAGCGCCGCTGAGGCATCACGCGTACGCACTGCAGTTGCCGAGGCGCTCGTGGCCACGCCGCCCCGCGTCGATGCGGTGGTGGTGGTGCGCCACACGGCGCAGGCCGACCTGGTCTGGCGTGCCGGGCGTGACCGCTGGTCACATGAGTTGACGGATGCAGCGGGCAACACGCTGCTGGTTGCTGCCAGGGCAGCGGGCCTGGCAGTGGCCGATGAGGCGGCTTTGCTGGCCCTGCCTGATGCCGACTTTGTACGCGCTATCTGGGCCAGCTCGAAGCCGCTGCCCGTTGATGCCGAGTTCCCGCTGTTTTTCATCTACACCAGCGGCTCCACCGGCAAGCCCAAGGGCGTGGTGCATGTGCATGGCGGCTACACGGCAGGCGTTGCACACACCATGAAGGTGGCGTTTGATGCCCGGCCTGGTGACGTGATTTATGTGGTGGCTGACCCAGGCTGGATCACGGGCCAGAGCTACATGCTCAGCGCCACCATGACCACGCGCTGCACCGGCATTCTTGGCGAAGGCGCGCCGACCTTCCCACATGCCGGGCGCTACGCCTCGATGATCGAGCGCTACAAGGTGCGGATTTTCAAGGCTGGGGTCACGTTTCTGAAAACCATCATGGCCGATGCCCAGAACGTGCGCGATGTGCAGCAGTACGACCTGTCCAGCCTGCAGGTGGCGACTTTTTGCGCGGAGCCCACCAGCCCGGCGGTGCAGCAGTTCGGCATGGACCTGATGACGCCGAATTACATCAACAGTTACTGGGCGACAGAGCACGGCGGCATGGTCTGGACGCATTTTTACGGCAACGCCGACTACCCGCTGCACGCTGATGCGCACACCTACCCGCTGCCGTGGATCATCGGTGATGTGTGGCTTGAAGATGCCGATGCGCCCGCGCCCGTAGCCACGGGTTTTGGCCGCGATTCTGCTTCGGGCGGCGTGCCCTGGCGCGTTGCGGCTCAAGACGAAAAAGGCGAGATCGTCATCGCCGCGCCTTACCCCTATCTGGCACGTACGGTGTGGGGTGACCCGGAGAATTTTCGCGTTGAGACCGATGCGAGCGGAGTCCACGTGCCATCGGGCTGGCGAGGCGATGGCGAGCGCTGGTCCAGCACCTACTGGCGGCGCTGGCGTGGCGTGTGGGCCTACACCCAGGGCGACTTTGCGGTGAAGTACCCTGACGGCGGTTTTTCGCTGCATGGGCGCAGTGACGATGTCATCAACGTCAGCGGCCACCGCATGGGCACCGAGGAGATTGAGGGCGCGATTTTGCGCCACAAGTCGCTGGACCCTGACAGCCCGGTGGGCAACGTCATTGTGGTCGGTGCGCCGCACCGCGAAAAAGGGCTGACGCCGCTGGCCTTCGTCAAGCCCACAGCTGGCCGCAAGCTGACCCAGGACGACAAGCGGCGGCTCAGTGACCTGGTGCGCAGCGAGAAAGGCGCTGTGGCCGTGCCTGCCGACTTCATCGAGGTGACGCAATTCCCCGAAACGCGCAGCGGCAAATACGTCCGACGCATGGTGCGTGCGCTGGTCGAAGACGTTGAGAATGCTGATCTGGGCGATGCGTCAACGCTCAAAAACCCGGAGTCGCTCATCGAGCTGCGCCAGGTGATTGGCGACTGGAAGCGCAAGCAGCAGCTCGCCGACGAACAGCAGATGTTCGAGCGTTACCGCTACTTCACGGTGCAGTACAACGATGCCGGGGCGCAGGGGTCAAAAAAACGCGTGGCTACCGTCACGGTGACCAACCCGCCGGTGAACGCGTTGAACGAGCGGGCGCTTGATGAGTTGACCGTGGTGGTCGAGCACCTGTCGCGGCGGGACGATGTGGTGGCTGTGGTGTTCACCGGGCAGGGCACGGCAAGTTTTGTAGCGGGTGCCGATATTCGCCAGCTGCTGGAAGACATCCGCAGCATCGACGAGGCGCGCGCCTTGCCCAACAACGCGCACCTGGCGTTCCGAAAAATCGAGCGCATGAACAAGCCCTGCATTGCGGCGATTCAAGGAGTGGCACTGGGAGGTGGTATGGAATTTGCGCTCGCCTGCCACTACCGCATTGCCGAGGCGACCTCGCGTTTTGGCCAGCCTGAGATCCGTCTGCGCCTGCTGCCAGGCTATGGCGGCACACAGCGGTTGCCGCGCTTGCTGGCCAGCCGACGCGGCGATGAGGGCCTGCGCGACGCACTGGACCTGATCCTTGGCGGGCGCACGGTCAGCGGCGGCGAGGCGCTGGCGCTGGGCATTGTTGATGAACTGGCGGGTGCGTCATCGGATGTGGTGTCAGCCGCGCATGCACGCATCCGCGAATTTCTTGGCGCGGGTGGCGACAGTGCGCTGGGCCATGCGCTGAAAGACCGCCACGACAGTCTGGTGCAATGGAATCAGCCTTCAGGTGTCTCGCTGGACGCAGCGCTTGCTGACGAGCACTTGACACAGGTACATGCCCAGCTGCAATGGGCCGGTCGAGGCGGCGCACGCGACCGCGCCCTGCAGGCGATCAGAACCGGCTGGGCCGAGGGGCTGGACAAAGGCCTGGCGGTTGAAGCCGAGCTGTTTGCGCAGGCCGTGATTGACCCCGAAGGTGGCAAAACTGGCATTCAGCAGTTCATGGACAAGAAAAGCCCGGCGCTGCCGGTCCGGCGCGGTGCGGTGAAAGTCGCTGCCGAGCACGAAGCTTGGGCAGCGCAGCAGCTTGCCACGGGTGAACTGTTGCCCAGGGGTGCGCCCTTTTACCCGGGCGTCACACCGCTGCCGCAATGGCAGTTTGGCTTTGGTGTGCCGCGCAACCCGGCCACCGGCGAGCCGCGCTTTGGCGAGCCGATCCACAGCGAGCTTGAGCTGATCGTGCCGGTCGAGCCACCCGAACCCAACGAAGCACTGGTTTATGTGCTGGCGTCAGAAGTGAACTTCAATGACATCTGGGCGCTGACAGGCATACCCGTGTCGCCTTTTGACAACCATGAAGAAGACGTGCAGGTCACCGGTTCGGGCGGCGTGGCGTTGGTTGCGGCGCTGGGCAGTGAGGCCAAGCGGGAAGGCCGGCTCAAGGTGGGCGACCTGGTGGCAGTGTATTCAGGCCAGACTGACCTCCTCAGCCCGCTGGCCGGGCGTGACCCGATGTATGTGGGCTTCTCGATTCAGGGCTATGAGACGCGCACTGGCAGCCATGCGCAATTTCTCATCACCCAAAGCCCGCAGCTGCACCCGCTGCCGGGCGATTTGACGCTGGAGCAGGCGGGCTCGTACATTTTGAATCTGGGGACGATCTTTCGCGCGCTGTTCACCACGTTGAAGATCACGCCGGGCAAAGCGCTGTTTGTTGAAGGCGCTGCCACCGGCACAGGGCTGGAAGCACTCAAGAGCGCGACCCGTGCGGGCCTTGCCGTTACCGGGGGTGTGTCCAGCCCGGCGCGTGCTGCCTTTATCGGTACGCAAGGCGCAGTGGGCGCGCTTGACCGCACCGATGCGCGCTTTAAAAATTTGTACACGCCAGTACCTGTTGACAACCCGGCTGCCTGGGCGGCTGCAGGTTTGCCACTGCTGGCGGAATACAAGCGCCAGAACAGCGGGCGGCTGGCTGATTACGCGGTCTCGCACGCGGGAGAAACGGCTTTTCCGCGCTCGTTCCAGCTGCTTGGCGATGGCGGCATGCTGGCGTTCTACGGCGCATCGTCGGGCTACCACCTCACGTTTGTAGGCAAGCCGGGCAGTGCGCCGCCCGAGACCATGCTGCAACGTGCTGGCGCGCGTGTTGGCGAGGCGGTGCTCTTGTACTACGGCCCCAACAGCACGGCACTGCTCGACAGCACGGGTCTGGAGATGATCGAGGCGGTGCGCGCTATTGGCGCACGCACGGTGGTTGCCTGCTCGACCGATGCGCAGCGCGAGTTTGTGCAGTCGCTGGGCTTTGAGGACGCGGTGGCGGGCGTGGTGTCGCTGGAAGACATTCGCCGCCGCCAGGGCGAAAACTTCGACTGGCCGAGCACGATGCCACGTCTGGCCGATGCCAGGCGTGACACCGAGACCTTCCGCGCTGGCGTGCGCGACTTTCAGGACCGCACGCTCAAGCCTTTTGGCGCGGCAGTCGGTGTGCTGTTGCGCAGCCCGGACAACCCGCGCGGTGCGCCGGACCTGATCCTGGAGCGTGCTGGCCACGACACGCTGGGTGTCAGCACCTCGCTGGTCAAGCCATTCACCGGGCGCGTTGTGTATTGCGAAGACATGGCCGGGCAGCGCTATGCTTTTTATGCGCCCCAGGTGTGGACGCGCCAGCGCCGTATTCTGATGCCATCGGCCACGATTCTGGGCACTCACTTGTGCAATGCGTTTGAAGTCACGCGCATGAACGACATGGTGGCAGCGGGCCTGCTTGACGTGACCGAGCCCACCGTGGTGCCGTGGACCGGGCTGCCCGCCGCGCACCAGGCGATGTGGGACAACCAACACACCGGCGCGACCTACGTGGTCAACCACGCATTGCCGCGTTTTGGCCTGCGCAGCCGCGACGCGCTGTTCGAGGCCTGGGCCGCTGGCGAGCGCGCCTGACAAGTTTTTCAACTTCAATCCGAAAGGGTTTCATCGATGGACTCCAACAACATTCGCCGTGGCCGCCTGCACGGCAAAGTCGCACTCATCACCGGGGCCGCCGGTAACCTGGGCGGCGAGATCGTACGCGCCTACCTGCGGGAAGAAGCTGTGGTCATCTTCAGTGGCCGCACCCGCAGCAAGCTTGAAGCGGCCCGTGAAGCGGCACTGGCCGACACCGGGGCAGCGCCCGCCATGGCCGATGTGGTTGTCATAGACGGGGCTGACCCAGTCAGCGCACGCGACGGCATTGCCGCCATCATCGAGCGGCATGGCAGGCTGGACATTGTCATCAACAACGCAGGCACCACCGGCCCGCGCCAGCCGCTGACCAAGGTGCCGCTGACCCCGGAAGACCTGACTGCGCTACAGGCCGCAGGCAGTATTGACACCGAGACGCTGGCCCAGAGCGCACGCAACATTCTGGGTGTGGTCTGGAATGTCATGCGGGCTGCGGCTCCGCACCTTCAGGAGGGTGCATCGGTCATCAATGTCTCGACCATTTTCTCGCGCACCGAATACTATGGCCGCACGGCGTATGTGGTGCCGAAGGCGGCGCTGAACGCGCTGTCGCGCCAGATGAGCGACGAGCTGGGCGCGCGTGGCGTGCGGGTCAACACGCTGTTCCCTGGCCCGACGCGCAGTGCGCGCATCCGCAGTGTTTTTGCCACCATGGACCAGTTACAAGGTGCGCCTTCGGGCACCACGGCCGACAAATTCTTCGAGCAGATGACGCTGGAGCGCAGCGTCGAGGGTGAGCCCCGCGCCAAAACCTTTCCGTTGCCCAAGGACATGGCGCACACCATGGTTTTTCTGGGCAGTGACGAATCAGCGGCCTTTAACGGACACAACTTCGAGGTCACGCACGGCATGAAGGTGCGGCAGGAAAGCCGCAGCACCTGGGTCAGCCGCCCGACACTGCGCACGGTGGACGCGAGCGGGCAAACGGTGATCGTGATCGCCGGTGACCAGGTGGAAGATGCGGTAGCGATTGCGCGCATGCAGGTCGAAGCCGGTGCAGACGTGATCGTGGGCCTGAGCCGCGAGAGTGGTTGCAACGAGGCGCGTGACCTGGTGGCTGCAGCCGGGCTCTCGTCGCGCATCACCGTGCGTGAATGCGACCGCATGGACGGTGCCTCGCTGGCATCTGCGTTACGCCCGTGGCGCGATGGTGAGGGGGACGATGAGGTTCATGAGGGTGAGACGGACAGTGCAGGCGGGCCAACGCATGAGCGCGGGCCGATCACCGGCGCTATCGTGCTGCCTGCGTATGGACCCGGGCGTTTTCATGGCCCCGTACTGGCAGCCAGCGACGAGGACATGGAAGCTTTTGTCGATGAAGAGCTGCACGCCACGATTGCGATTGCGCAAGCCCTCACGCGCTACTGGATCAGCTGCCCTGACCTGACGCACGAGCCGCGCTTTGTGTTCCTGACGAATGGCGATGATGCAGAAGGCAACGCCTGGGCCAACTGCATGCGCAGTGCCATCGAGGAGCTGATTCGCGTCTGGCGCGATGAAAGCGAAGTGGATCGCAAACTGGGCCGCTGCCGTTTCCCCGAGTGGGGTAACCAGATCATCCGCTATGACAACACCGAGCCCGAGAACCTGCCTTTTGCGGCCGGACAGGCAGCGCGGCTGCTGTTCACCGAGCGGCATATTCAGCAGGTCAACCTGTACCTGCCCACCAGCATCGTCGAGGCCACGGGCGCGCGGCGTTCGATGCTGGGCTTTACCGAGAACCTGACAGGGTTGCACACCGCCAAGGTGGCGTTGATCACTGGCGGCTCAGCGGGCATTGGCGGCAGCGTGGCGCGGCTGCTGGCACTGAGCGGTGCCAAGGTGGTACTCGCTGCGCGGCGGCAGAGCGAGCTGGAAGCCATTCGCGACCGCATCGTCGGCGAGCTGGCCGATATTGGTTACAGCGGTGCCGAGCGCCGCGTGCGCATTCTGCCTGGCGTGGACGTGAGCGACCTGTCAACGCTCAAACCGGCCGTTGCTGCCACCATTGCCGCTTTCGGGCGCATTGACTACCTGATCAACAACGCGGGGGTGTCAGGTGCCGAAGAAATGGCGGTCGATATGCCACTGGACGGCTGGGTGCGCACGCTGGACGCCAACCTGGTCAGCAACTACGCACTGATGCACGAGGTGCTGCCGCTCATGAAGGCGCAGGGCAGCGGCTACGTGCTGAACGTGTCGAGTTATTTCGGTGGTGAAAAGTACCTGGCCGTGGCATACCCGAACCGCAGTGACTACGCTGTCAGCAAGTCAGGCCAACGCGCGCTGGTCGAGACCATGGCGCGATTTTTGGGGCCTGAGGTGCAGATCAACGCGATTGCGCCGGGGCCTGTGGATGGCGAACGTTTAAAGGGCGTGGCTTCGCGGCCAGGCTTGTTCGAGCGGCGTGGTCGCCTGATTCTGGAGAACCGCCGGCTCAACGCGGTTCACGAGGCGGTGGTCAAGGCGCTGCGTCGTGGCGCACGCATCGAGATGCTGCTGGACCGGCTCGCTGGCAACGACATTGCGACCATCGCGATGGACAGCGACGCACCGCACGAGTTGCGTGCGCTGGCCACCCGCTGCCACAAAGAGCGTGGCGACGACTGCACCTGGGGCAGTCTGCTGATGTCCGAGGCCATGGCCCGCCGCCTGAGCGCACGTTTGCGGCTGGGCGGCTACTTTCTTGACAGCCCTGAATGGAACGGGCGCGAAGACACCGGCTGGCTGCGCGCATTGCCGCCGGATGACAAGCCGTATGTGCCGCCCAAACAAATCCTGGCCGAGGCTGCCAAGGTGCGCAGTGGCGTGCTGTCGCTGCTGCACCTGGGCAACATGCCGACAGAAACAGAGGTTGCGCTGGCCACCGTTTATTTTCTGGCCGACCGCGCCGTCAGCGGCGAGACCTTCATGCCCAGTGGCGGCCTGAGCCTGGAGCGTTCAATCACCGAACGCGAGCTGTTTGGCAGCGCCAAGCGCGAGCGTCTGGACATGATGCGTGGCAAGACGGTGTGGCTGATTGGCGAGCACCTGGTCGAGTACCTGGCGGAAGCCGCACGCGCCTTCCTGCACCAGTGCCATGTGGGCCGCATCGTGATCCTCACGCGCACGGAAGGCGGTGCTGCAGCGATGCGCGGTGCGCTGCGCGAGGTGCCGCCTGATCTGCTCGACACCATCGTCTGCGGCGACGCGGTAGAAGGCGGACTTGACACCGCGCTGCGCCGTCACGGCACACCGACGACGATCATTGCAACGCCGTTTGTGCCGCTGCCGTCGGTGGCGCAGGGGTCTGCGCTGGCAGGTACCGCTCTGGACGGCGCGGTGGCCAAGGAAACCGTGCTCACCGACTGGCTCAGTCCGGAGGCTTTCCGGGCTGTTGTGCAAGACAACTTGACGCACATGTTCCGTATCGCCCGTAAGGCCAGCCTGATCGACGGTTGCCAGCTGGTGCTGTGCAGCCCTGATGTGCCGGCTGGCAGCGACCCGCAGGGCATCGGCTTTGCACTGGCCAACTTTGTAAAAACCACGCTGCACGCCTTTACCGCCACGCTGGCTGTAGAAAACGAGCGCCTGGTCCACGACGTGCCGGTCAACCAGATCAATCTGACCCGCCGCGTGCGCAGCGAAGAGCCGCGCAACGACGAAGAGCACCTGGAAGAGGTCAAGCGCTTTGGGCGCGCTGTGCTTTTGGCCGGTGCGCCGTTGCCCGATGCAGAAGACTCCCGCTACCGCTCGCGGATTTACAGGGGCATGGCGATTACTGTGTAGCAAGGCTGGCGGCGGCGGCAGTGTTGTGTTGACCGGTGCAGAAATGCAGTGAGTACGGCCTGGAACTTGAGTGTCCAGGTCGAAAAAGCCAGTTCAAAAGCCAGTTCAAAAGCGAGTTCAAACGTGAGTTCTTTGAGCGACGCGTCTGAAGCTCAAGGCGAATCGTTCGGGTTTGTTGGTGCCGGTGAATCCGGCCTGTCTTTGGGATCACGGCCTGGCGGCGGGTAGGGGTCGGCCACAAACGCCGGGCCTTTCATCACCATGACAATCACACAACCGATGGCTACGGTCAGTACCAGGGTCCAATACAGCAAAACAAAGCCGACAAGCTGATAGACCATCAGCAGCCGCTCCCGGTCTGCTGCGCTGTCGAGCAGCTCGGATGACACCAGCCACAAGTACGCGGCCAGTACTGAAGGCACGCCAGTGCCCCATAAAAAAATCGCAGGCAGGCGTTTGAAGATTTTCCATTCCAGTCCGGGTGCGCTTTGTGTGAATCCAGACAGCCTGTTTAACCAGCCCATCGGCGTCCTCCTTGAATGCGGACTGTCTGCAAAATAGCTGGCCCGTGCCTTAAAGTATGCGCCTGACTTCGCCAGCTGACTGCCCAAAGCGCCTGGTTGCAGTCTTTGGCTTCAAATCAGCTACATTTCCGCGCTAACATTTCCGCACTGACATTTGCCACTTTTTAGACGATATCGGTTGACCCTTCATGTTTTTCACACTCCTGAACCAGACGCTCGCCGTCACGCAGCGCATCTGGCTGGAGCAATGGCGACAGGGGCGGGGGCTGATTTTCTGGGCTTTGTTCCCGGCGCTGATGATGCTGCTGTTTGGCCTCGTATATGCGCACAATGACAGCATGCGCGCTGGGCTGGACGCCATGGCTGCCGGCGTATTGATGGGCGCGGCGCTTTTTTTCAGCTGTCTTGGCGGCACAGTGGCCATTTTGGTGGCGGAGCGCGAGAGGCGCACCATGCGCCGCCTGCTGGCGTCACCCCTGCAGCCGCTGGCTTACTTTCTGGGTGTGGTGCTGGCGCAGTCGGCGCTGGCCCTGATGCAGGTGGTGATGTTGTACGCCATTGCTTACGCCATTGGCGCACGCTACCACGGCAGTATCGCCCTGGGTGCCGTCATCATCACTTTGTCGGTTGTTGCCTATGTGGGCCTGGGCTTTTTCTTTGGAGCCCGCTTTGCGCACCGCTCTGAAGAGGTGGTGGTGGCACTGTCAGCGTTTGGCGTGCCGCTGCTGGTGCTGGGGGGGACTTTCTTTCCACTGGTGCTGATGCCCAGGGCGATGCAGACTGTGGCTTACCTGAACCCCATCACCTACATGAACGAAGCCCTCAAGGCGGTGGCCGCGCAGGGTGCTGGTGTGGCTGAGCTGCGCAGTGAGCTGGCATTTTTAGGGGTGTTCTGCGTCATTGCACTGGCGCTGGGTGTGTCGTCGTACCGGCATTTGCTGAAGCTGGAGAAAAGCGCGTGAATGTGCTCAGCATACAGGGCCTGTACAAGCGGTTTGGCAGTCAAGTGGTGCTGGACGGGCTGGACCTTCAGGTCGCGCGCGGCGAGATTGTCGGCCTGCTCGGCCCCAACGGCTGCGGCAAATCGACCACGCTGAACATCGTCTGCGGCCTGCTGGATGCCGATGCTGGCGAAGTGCTTGTCAATGGTGAGAACACCAGTGACCAAAAGGTGTCAGCACGCACCGCAGCACTCGTGGGCCTGTGCCCGCAGGCTGGGGCGCTCTACCTTGATTTGCTACCGGCTGAGAACCTTCACTTCTTTGCCCGCCTGTATGGCCTTGACCCCAGCCAGCGCCGCCAGCGGGTCGATGAGCTGATGCAGCGCTTTGACCTGACGGCCCATGCCGGCACGCGCGTCGGTCGACTGTCAGGCGGCTGGCAACAGCGCCTGAATCTGGCGGTGGCTCTGGTACACAGCCCGCAGCTGCTAGTACTGGACGAGCCCACCGCTTCAGTCGATGTGCAGGCCCGGCTGGCGCTGTGGGGCCTGATTGAAGAACTGCGTGATGACGGTATAACCATTATTCTGACCACCCATCAGATTCAGGAAGCAGAACGCCTGTGCAGCCGTGTGGCACTGATGCGCCAGGGGCGCGTGGCCGAGGTGGGCACTGTGCCCGAGTTGCTGGCACGGGTACCTGCGCAGGCTGTGGCGGTGCTGCAGACGCGGGACGAAGCGGCCACCACGCGCCGCGCTCAAACTCTGGGCTGGGCGGTGCGCCCGCAGGCTGGGCAATTGCTGTGCCTGCTGCCAGGCGCTATTGGCCTGCGTGAGGTAGTGCAGGCGATCGATGGCGGTGAGGTGACTTCGGTGAGTCTTCAGCCGGTGACACTGGAGCACGCATACCTTGAACTGCTGGGGAAGCCGTTGGCGGGGTGAAAGAGCGGCTGGGTTACCTGTACACACCAGTAGCTTCTGCCAACAAAATCGACGTAAAACCCTTCAGATTTTGCTTGCCAGTGCCTTTGGATTTTCCTCCACAACAAAACATTTACAACTGGGGGATGGAGCGCTGCACCTGATCGATCTGGCGCGCTGCATGGGTGATAAAGCCTTCGATCTCTTGTTTGCGTGCCTGATCGGCTGTGCTGGTGTGACCCACACAGGCCAAAGTGCCCCGTGTGCTCAGGGGCAATGAGATTTGCGGTCAGGCACTGTCTGAAGACATTTCTCATCATGAAAAATTTTTGTTGCACTGCAATAAAATTTCTCAATACAAGAAAATGAATTTCACACTGCAAAAATAAAAATGCAAGTTGTTGATTTTGTTGAATTTAATAATTTGTCTTATATAAGACATAAGAGTCAAAAAAATCTTGTAGAAGACTTAAACTTAACCCCAGTCCTTCAATTTTTCTTTTTCACTTTTTACCCATCCAACCCACGGAGCGCACCATGCCACAAACCCTTACAGAACAATTGAGCCGCGACCAGCAAATTTCAGCCCTTGAAAAAGACTGGGCCACCAACCCCCGCTGGAAAGGCATCAAGCGCGGTTACACCGCCGCCGACGTCGTTCGTCTGCGTGGCTCGTTTCCCATCGAGCACACCCTGGCGCGTCGTGGTGCCGAAAAGCTCTGGAATCTGGTCAATGACGAACCTTATGTCAATTGCCTCGGCGCCCTGACGGGTGGTCAGGCCATGCAGCAGGTCAAGGCGGGCGTCAAAGCCATTTACCTGTCCGGCTGGCAAGTCGCTGCTGACAACAATGGCTATGCAGCCATGTACCCCGACCAGTCGCTGTACCCAGTCGATTCAGTGCCAAAAGTTGTCGAACGCATCAACAACACCTTCCGCCGCGCGGATGAAATCCAGCACTCCAAGGGCATTGACGCAGGCGATGCAGGCTACATCGACAATTTTGCGCCTATCGTGGCCGATGCAGAGGCTGGTTTTGGCGGCGTATTGAATGCGTTTGAACTGATGAAAGCCATGATCCATTCCGGCGCGGCTGGCGTTCACTTTGAAGACCAGCTGGCTTCGGTCAAAAAATGCGGCCACATGGGCGGCAAAGTACTGGTGCCTACGGCTGAAGCTTGCCAGAAGCTGATCGCAGCCCGCATGGCTGCAGACGTTTGCGGTGTGCCAACCCTGGTGATTGCCCGTACTGACGCTGAAGCGGCTGATCTGCTGACCAGCGACTACGATGAAAACGACAAGCCCTTCATCACTGGCGAGCGCACCGCTGAAGGTTTCTACAAAACCAACAAGGGCATGGAGCAAGCCATCAGTCGCGCTGTAGCCTACGCCCATTACGCTGATCTGGTGTGGTGCGAAACCGGCACACCTGACCTCGAATTTGCCAAGAAATTTGCCGATGCCGTACATGCAGTTCACCCCGGCAAGATGCTGGCTTACAACTGCTCGCCATCGTTCAACTGGAAGAAAAACCTGGATGATGCAACCATTGCCAAGTTCCAGAAAGAGCTCGGTGCCATGGGTTACAAGTACCAGTTCATCACCTTAGCCGGCATCCATTCCATGTGGTACAACATGTTCGACCTGGCACAGGACTATGTGGCGCGCGGCATGACGGCTTATATCGAAAAGGTACAAGAGCCAGAATTCGCTGCTCGTGGTCGTGGCTACACTTTTGTGTCGCATCAGCAGGAAGTCGGCACCGGTTACTTCGACGAAGTGACCACCGTGATCCAGGGTGGCAAGTCGAGCGTGACGGCGCTGACGGGCTCGACCGAAGAAGAGCAGTTTCACTAAAATCGCCCGCTAAACCCAGCCAGCCCGGATTAGGGCGTGTCATCAATCAATACCCCTTGGGACTTGAACACAAAGCTGCAGGCCGCGTGTGAGCTGGCATGACCCAAAGATAGGCACTGCCAGATGCGCATTGGGAGCGCATCAAAGACGTGTGACCCGGGCAGACCGGACAGCCCGGAGCCACCGCGCGCGATAACCGGCTGTTCGTCGATGCGGTCCCTTATCGCTTGCGCACAGGCGTTCTTTGGCGCGACCTGCCTGAGCACTTTGGCGACTTCCGTGTGGCCCACACGCGCCACCTTGGCCCTCCCCGACTTTCACCTGATTCCATTTCCATATCAATACGATATGTTGTTGCTTCGCTTTGCCGTGCCAAGGCACTGTCTGCAGCTTCGCGCCTAATCTCCTATCAATCTGAAAATGGAATGACTCCTGGACAGCGCCCTGATGTGGAAGGCACCGAAATAGCGGCGTGATCGCTAATCGAGCCGGAGCAGTCGCGAGGCAAAGCGCAATTGGGCCTTGTCGGCCGTATGGGTGAGCTGGACGGACTCGACTTCTGCAAGCATCCTGACATCGTCCCAGTCAAGTTTGCGGTAAGAGGACTCAACACTGCTTGTGCCATACAGCTCGCCTGATACCGGCTGAAGCGATATTGTCAGCACCAGCGTCCCCGCATCGAGTCTGGCCTGTATCACGACATCAGCAGGTGTTGTGGCGGCATCGGTCAGGGCCATCAGTGCAGCCATGAATACATTGCGTGTGAGGCTGCGCGACAGCTCGACCTGCAGGCCTGCGGTGTCGTTGACAACCGTCAAGCCTTTAAAAGACAGCTCGGTCGTGACCAGTTTGGTGGCATCCTCAATGGCCTTTGTGACGCTTGTGAAATCACTGGCGCTGGGGGCCAGCCAGGTCATCACATCCATGCAGGCTTTGGACGCTTCTCCCGATGCCTTGTTGAGCTGGCTGCTGTTCTTGGCAACGGCTGAGAGGTCTGGAGCAGGGTTTTGCAGGCGCTTTTCAAGCAATATCGACATCATGGTCAACGGTTGCAGGGCACCTGCCATGTTGTGTCGCAGTGCCGGGGCAAGTCGCCTGAGCAGCGCATAACGTGCTGACTCTGCCAGTCGCTGGTTCTGGTGCTCTTGCTGCTGATGGTGCTTTTGTTGCTGCTGATCTGAAATCATGGAGACCCCGTTATTGCCTTAGGTTTTTTTTCAGAAGCTTTCGCCCTGTATTTTTTGATTCTTGCTGCATGCAGTTCCCAGTGATGTGATGGGTGCCTGACAAAACCAGCGATGTTTTGGATTGGTCATTTTTCCTGTCCGGTTGAAACATCAGCTCAACCCCTCTTGATGGGCGAGGTTCAACCCGTCCAGTATTTTCATCAGCTCTTGCGGGTCAAGAGGTTTGACCATGTGGTGGTCAAACCCCGCCTCGCGGGTGCGACTGCGGTCCTTGTCCTGCCCCCAGCCGGTCACCGCGATCAGGACCATGCCTTGGCTCCAGGCCTGCTGGCGGATGGCCCGGCAGGCCTCGTAGCCATTTAATTTTGGCAGCCCGATGTCAAGCAATATGACATCAGGCCGGTAGTCTACGGCCATGGCCACCGCCTGCTCGCCGTCATAACCCGTGCGGGTGTCGTTGCCCATGAGCTGCAGCATCTCTGACAGGCTGTCAGCACCGTCACGGTTGTCGTCCACCACCAGAATTTTCAAAGGCAATGGTGATGCCGCCGCCTTCTCGTCACCGCCGGGTACGTGGCGCTCCAGCGTCTGGTCCATCAGCGGCAAAGTCACCACAAACGCGCTGCCGTGACCGGGGCCACCGCTTTTGGCCTCCACCGTGCCGCCGTGCATCCCCACCAGCTGCTTGACCAGCGACAGGCCAATGCCCAGGCCACCCTGCGACATGTCAAGTGACCTGTCAACCTGCGTGAACATCTCGAAAATGTGGGGCAGCTGGTCGGCAGCGATACCCACGCCCGCATCCTTGATGGTGACTGTGGCGTGCGTGCCCTGACTTTCAACGCTCAGGTGAATCTGGCCGCCTGACTCGCTGTATTTGGCTGCGTTATTCAACAGGTTTTGAAACACCTGCGCCAGCCGGGTCAGGTCTGCATCCACCATCAGCGGCTGCGCCGGGAACTGGACAATGAGTTGATGGCGCTTTTGCTCGATCGCTGCACCGCTGGCTTCGATGGCGCTGTTCAATGCCGTTGTAAGCAAAATGGGTTTCTTGCGCAGCTCGAGCTTGCCCTGGCTGATTCGGCTGACATCCATCAGGTCATCTACCAGGCGCACCATGTGCGTCAATTGGCGCTCCATCATGGCGCGCGCCTGGTCAATAGCCTCGTGCTGCCCGCCCGCGAGCTTCATGAGTTGCAGTCCGTTGCAGATCGGGGCCAGCGGGTTGCGCAGCTCGTGCGCGAGGGTGGCCAGGAACTCGTTTTTGCGATGGTCAGCCTCTGACAGTTCAGCGGCCAGTTGTCGCAACTTTTCTTCGTCATGTTTGCGCTCTGTGATGTCGGCGTGGACTCCGACTCATTCGCGAATTGTTCCATCAGGATTTTTGATGGGAAGCGCCCGGACCGAGCACAGCCGCCATTGACCGTCGTGGCGACGCACGCGATGCTCACAACTGAAAGTACGTTTGTCTGCCACGGCGCTGTTCCAGTCATCGATGGTTCGCTGCACGTCGTCAGGATGGATGGCTCTGGCCCATCCCAGACCCTGGTAGTCCGCATGCGACTGGCCGGTAAATGTGCCCCAGCCGCTCTGCTCGCCCTGCATCAGCCCGTCTGAGTTGTTGGTCCAGACGACATCGCTGACGGCTGCAGTGGCCATGCGCAGGCGTTCTTCGCTTTCAATCAGTTTTTGCTCGGCACCCTTTTGCAAGCTGACATCGTCAAACAAGATGGCCACTTTGCGACTGTCGGCCCCGCCCAGCCGGAACGCGAAAACATCAAACCACCGGCGCTGCATGGCTCTGGACTGGTCAACAAACCGGACTGGCACGCCTGTCATGGCAACCTGCCCATAAACAGTGAACCAACGCTCCTCTATGTCCGGTACCAGCGCACGCATGGTCTGACCTGTCGCCTCGACCAGCCCCGTGTGCCTTTCAAACGCTGGATTGACTTCCACAAAGCGGTAGTCAACCGGTGCGCCGCGTTCGTCAAACACCATCTCGACGACACAATAGCCTTGGTCCATGGACTCGTACAGGGTGCGGTAGCGCTCCTCGTTCGTGCGAAGTGTGTCCTCGACCTGACGACGCCCGGATACATCCATGGCAGAGGGGATGAGGTGGGTAATCCGGCCGCCAGCGTCGCGCAACGGAGCGAGCTGAAAGTCGATCCATACCAGCTGCTCTCCGGCCATGCGTACCTGCATATCCGAACGGACTGTGTCGCCATTGGCGACCTGGCTGCACCAGTTGCGCAACTGTGCCTGCACCTGGCTCGAATGGCCCCACCAGTGACAGTCCCAGAACTTCTTACCCAGCACGTCGCTGGCGGCAATACCAGCCGCCAGCAGTGGCGCACGGTTGGCCTCAATCAACGTGCCGTCTGGCGTCAGCACGCCAACAAAGGCAAAAAGATTGTCCAGAACACTCCGGGTGAACTGCTGGCTTTCAACCAATGCCTGGGCGGCCCGTTTTTGCTCCGTGATGTCAAAAGCAGTGCTGATGAGCAGACGGCGTCCGCTCAGGTCGCGGCCCAGGGGTGTTGATGAGACATGCCATACGCGCTGTTTGCCGGTGGCAGTGGTGACAGTCCATTCGCTGTTATCCTGGCGGGCATTCGCATTGAAAAAATGCTCCATCTGCTCTTTGGCATGGGCAGGGTACCCACCGCAGGCTTTTTGAATCCAGTCCGCCAGCGTGGGAATGTCCTCAATGCGGTAGCCCGTGATGTGTGTCCACATATGGTTGACAAGCAGTATCGTGCCATCGTCAGCATGCAAGATGGTGGGGACAGCGACGTTCATCACGACCTGATAAAACTGCCGGCCGGACTCCTCCAGGGCTCGCTGGCCGATTTTGCGCTGCGTGATGTCCTGAATGACAGCCATGGTCCGGTCTGGCTGACCGTTGGCATCGCGCAGCAGGGTTGCATTGGCATGCACCCAGAAAATGGTCCCGTCTTTGCGCCTGTAACGCTTTTCGCGGTCGTGCTGCTTGATGTCTCCTCTGAGCAGGCGTTGGTGCGCCTCGTTGTCGAATGTGCGATCCTCCACATAGGTGATGTCTGCTGGCGTCAGCTCTGCCAGCTCTTGCGGCGAATAACCAGTCCATTCGCAGAATTTTGCGTTTACCCGGATGAACTTGCCGGTCCTGGCACTGACTTGCGCCATGCCTACGGGCGACAGCTCGAAAATCGAACGGAATTCTGCTTCGCTCGCACCTGATGTTCCCTCCTCATGAGGCCTCTGGCGGTTTTTACCTTCTTGAATCGGCATGTTGACTCCTGCGCTGGTTTGCTGAACCAAAGGAACGTTTTATGCACAGCAGGCCGGCGACTTGCCGCGGCTGCGTCTGGAAAAGCCCAACAGGATTATTACCGAAGGAGTCGAATACCGAAAACTGTCAATGACGCTGCATTGCAGGACACTACATTCCCATCAAACGCACAGTGATCTGTCTCTGGCAGCTATGAATTCAATAGCTGCTTGCGCATGCGTTGACTGGGCTGGAGACTGTTTTGATATCAAAGCCTTGGTTACAGGCATGGATGTCTTCCATGTCTGCAAAATGACCCTCAGGCGTCCTGTGCAGCGTCCGTCTTGGCAGCGCCACGCAGGTTCATGGCAAAAAGCGCGGCTTGCAGGACCACCAGTGCCCACGCTTTTGAGGGAACCGCCCAAGCGATCCACAGCGCGTTGCTGACAATGAAAACCCAAAACCCGTACCTTCTTCGCTCAGCGCGGCTGGAAGCCACCAGCCATGAAGCTGTGATGGTCACGGCCATCGCTGGCCACTGCAGCAGATTCCACAAATCCATTTGTTATGTGCCGTCCTGAAAGTATGGCGGGCGTGCAGGCCCACGGATGATCAAAAGACATTGCCCCGATTGCCGTCAGAGTCGGGGCAGACGCGCAACAGGCTTTAAAAAACGCCCATCAGCATGAGTATCAGAACAAGACTGAGGGGAACGCCGAGTAACCAGGCTATCAAGGGCATATTGCTTCTCCTGTTGAAAGCATCACGATAAAAGCCCACTGGATCACAAGAAGCAAGGAAGGCGCTTTGATGGTTGTAGGCCAATGGCTTCAAATGTCTGTGCGGTCCTTGCCTGGCCTTGCTTTTCACCACCAAAGCACTGGTCTGACCTGTTTTTAAACCTGCTGGAAAAAGCGCAGTGAGACAGCCCCTGGTTTCGGGTCGATCTGAAAACGGAGTTGCAGCTGGTGTGGGGGGCAGCTCGGGGAAACATCCATGGCCGAAGACGCCATGCAAAGGGAGCAGCGTCGTGCGGCCATCCACATTTACTTTTGACGCAGCGGCTCCAGCAGCGATGACAGGCCATTGTGGTCAATCTCCTGCATGAGCGCCAGCAGCCGGCCAATTTCGCCTTTGGGAAAGCCCTCTCGCGCAAACCAGTTCAGGTAATGGCCGGGCAGGTCGGCAATCACCCGGCCCTTGTATTTGCCGAAGGGCATTTCCCGGATAAGCAGCAGTGGCAGGTCTTCGGGTTGCAAGCTATCCCCCTGCCCGTTTGGCGTTGTGGCCATGCTTTTGCAGCACCGCTACCAGCGTGTCTGCATGGTCGCCCTGCACCTCGATCACGCCGTCTTTCACGGTGCCCCCCGAGCCGCAGGCGGCTTTTAGCTGTTTGCCCAGCAGCGCCAGGGCCAGTGCATCAAGTGCCAAGCCCTTGACCAGCGTGACACTCTTGCCGCCACGCCCCTTGGTTTCCCGGCTGACACGCACCACCCCATCGGTTTTGGGCACGGGCTTGGTCTGGCTGCAGCTGCAGCTGGCAACACCCCGCCTGCAATCGGGACACATGCGTCCGGCATCGGTGGAGTAAACGAGTCCACCTGAAGCGTTTTTTTTCATGATTCGGGTAATGTCTTTGCAAAGTCAGTCGGGTATAAATACGGCCTTGAGCTTGACCTCGTCTTCAGGCAGCTCCAGCGTGACCAGTTGCCCCATCTTCATGTCACTCAGGCGGCACGCTGCGAACAGGCTGTGTTTGCCTGCGAGGTTGTAGCTGTCCATGTCAATGAGCATGTAAGGATGTGGCGTGAAAAACTCATGCGTGAATATCGTCCGGTGCCGGTTGCGTGGCGACGGGAAGAGCTTGTAGCGCGTGGTTGTGATGCTTTTTTCAGTCGCCATGAATCTGGCCTTTCGTAGGGGGTGCCAAGCGGGCAGGTTTGCAAACGCCCCGGCATTTGCACGGGTGTGGCCGACAATTGCCTATTTTGACGGATGATGGCGCATGCCCCAATTTGAAACGCCTGACAAAGAACACATTGCAATGCTGGAGGTGTTTGACCGCCTGGACCTGGGCCAGATACAGGTCGTCTCAACGCCCGATCAGGCCAGCGCGGCCCTGAACGAGCTGGCCAGTGCCACCGCACTGGGGTTCGATACCGAGTCCAAACCGACCTTTGCCAAAAACGAGCTGTCAGCAGGCCCGCACATTGTGCAGCTGTCAACCCTGCACAAAGCCTGGCTATTCCAGCTTGAGAACGAAGCCTGCCGCCAGGCTGTGGAGCAGTTGCTGGAGTCACCCGGCATCATCAAGGCGGGCTTTGGGCTGGGTGATGACCGCAAGCGCATTGTGCACAAACTGGGCGTTGACCTGCAGGGCGTACTGGACCTCAATGCCGTCTTCCGCGACAAAGGCTACCGCAAGTACATGGGCGTGCGCGGTGCGGTGGCAGTGGTCTTCAATAAACGGTTTATCAAGTCCAAAAAAGCTGCGACCTCCAACTGGGCCAATGCCCGGCTGACAGAGGCCCAGATTGTGTATGCCGCCAACGATGCCTATGCGGCGATGCGGGTGTTTGCGGCGCTGGGGCTGCAGGTGACATGACCACAGAAAACCACCGCCCCCCTGCACTGGACGTGGTTACGTTTGGCGAAGCCATGCTGCTGCTGGTAGCTGACCAGACCGGCCCGCTGGAGCAGGTCGAGACTTTTCACAAGCGTACGGCCGGTGCCGAGACCAACGTAGCCATCGGCCTGGCGCGGCTGGGCCTGAAAGTGGGCTGGGCCAGTCGCCTGGGTACGGACTCCATGGGCCGCTATTTGCTGGCGGCCATGGCCACAGAAGGTATCGACTGCTCGCACGTGGTGTGTGACGCAATCCAGAGCACCGGCTTTCAATTCAAGGGCAAGGTCATCGATGGAAGTGACCCGCCAGTTGAATCGCACCGCAAAGGCTCAGCGGCCAGTCAGATGGATGTGGCCAGCATTGACGAGGCCTGGCTGCTAGGCGCACGGCACCTGCATGCCACAGGCGTATTCGCCGCACTCTCGGCCAGCACCCTGA
>JBBRMH010000048.1:0-22381 GCA_038230935.1 Burkholderiales bacterium
CGTGCTGTACTTTGAAGCTTATGTGGTGACTGACCCCGGCATGACCCCGCTGAAGAAGTTCAGCATCATGTCTGAAGACGACTACGACGCCAAGCGCAAGGAATACGGTGACGAATACGTCGCCAAGATGGGTGCTGAAGGCATCAAGGACCTGCTTGAAGGCCTTGACCTCGACATGGAAATTGACAAGCTGCGCAATGACCTGACCGGGTCAGAGATCAAGATCAAGAAAAACGCCAAGCGTTTGAAGTTGATGGAAGCGTTCAAGAAGTCCGGCATCAAGCCACACTGGATGGTGCTCGATGTACTGCCTGTGTTGCCGCCGGACCTGCGTCCGCTGGTGCCGCTCGATGGTGGCCGTTTTGCGACGTCGGACTTGAACGATCTGTATCGCCGGGTGATTAACCGCAACAGCCGTCTGCGCCGTTTGCTGGAATTGAAGGCGCCTGAGATCATTGCGCGCAATGAAAAGCGCATGCTGCAGGAAGCGGTTGACTCCCTGCTGGACAATGGCCGCCGTGGCAAAGCCATGACAGGCGCCAACAAGCGCGCACTCAAGTCTCTGGCCGACATGATTAAAGGCAAGTCAGGCCGTTTCCGCCAGAACTTGCTGGGCAAACGTGTTGACTACTCAGGTCGTTCTGTCATTACCGTGGGCCCAACGCTCAAACTGCACCAGTGCGGTTTGCCCAAGCTCATGGCGCTGGAGCTGTTCAAGCCGTTCATCTTCTCGCGTTTAGAGGCCATGGGCATCGCTACCACCATCAAGGCGGCGAAAAAAGAAGTTGAATCTGGCACGGCCGTGGTGTGGGACATTCTGGAAGAGGTCATCAAAGAGCACCCGATCATGCTCAACCGTGCGCCCACGCTGCACCGTTTGGGTATCCAGGCTTTTGAGCCGATCCTGATTGAAGGCAAGGCCATCCAGCTGCACCCACTCGTCTGCTCGGCTTTCAACGCCGACTTTGACGGTGACCAGATGGCGGTACACGTACCGTTGTCGGTCGAAGCCCAGATGGAAGCCCGCACCCTGATGCTGGCGTCGAACAATATTTTGTTCCCTGCCAGTGGCGAGCCGTCGATTGTTCCGTCGCAGGACGTGGTGCTGGGTCTGTATTACACGACCCGCGACCGTACCAACGGCAAGGGCGAAGGCCTGGTATTCTCGGACACCGGCGAAGTTCGCCGCGCCTTTGATGCGGGTGAGCTCGATTTGAACGCCCGTATCAGCGTGCGTCTGACCGAGTGGACCAAAGACAAGGAAACCAAAGAGTTTGTGCCATCGACCAAGCTGTGGGAAACCACGGGCGGCCGCGCACTGCTGTCTGAAATCCTGCCAAAGGGTTTGCCTTTCTCCAATATCAACAAGGCGTTGAAGAAGAAAGAAATCTCCAAGCTCATCAACGTGTCTTTCCGCAAATGCGGATTGAAAGAGACCGTGGTGTTTGCCGACAAGCTGTTGCAGTCGGGCTTTCGCCTGGCGACCAAGGCCGGTATCTCGATTTGCATCGACGATATGCTGATTCCCAAGGAAAAGCCCAGCATCATTGCGCGCGCGCAAAAAGAAGTCAAAGAGATCGAGCAGCAGTATGTCTCGGGCCTGGTGACATCCGGCGAGCGCTACAACAAGGTGGTGGATATCTGGGGCAAGTCCGGCGATGAAGTCTCCAAGGTAATGATGGCCCAGCTCTCCAAAGAGCGCGTCATTGACCGCCATGGCAAGGAAGTCGAGCAGGAATCGTTCAACTCCATCTACATGATGGCGGACTCCGGTGCACGCGGTTCTGCAGCGCAGATTCGTCAGGTTGCAGGTATGCGCGGTTTGATGGCCAAGCCTGACGGCTCGATCATTGAAACACCGATCATGGCCAACTTCCGTGAAGGCCTGAACGTGCTGGAGTATTTCATCTCCACCCACGGTGCGCGTAAAGGTCTGGCTGACACGGCTTTGAAAACAGCCAACTCGGGTTACCTGACCCGCCGCCTCTGCGACGTGGTGCAGGACCTGGTGGTGACTGAAGAAGACTGCGGCACGCTGGACGGCTCCGTCATGCGCGCTATTGTTGAAGGCGGTGAAGTCATTGAGTCACTGCGCGACCGTATCCTCGGCCGCACGGCGGTTGAAGATGTGCTACATCCTGAAAACCGCTCGGTGCTAGCCAAGGCCGGTTCCATGATGGACGAAGACCTGATTGACGAGCTTGAAGTCGCTGGCGTTGACGAAGTCAAGGTACGTACCGCGCTGAACTGCGAAACCCGTTTCGGTCTGTGCGCCAAGTGCTATGGCCGCGATCTGGGCCGTGGCGGTTTGATCAACATTGGCGAAGCGGTCGGTATCATTGCTGCCCAGTCGATTGGCGAGCCTGGCACGCAGTTGACCATGCGCACTTTTCACATCGGTGGTGCGGCATCGCGCGCAGCGATTGCGTCCAGCGTGGAGTCCAAGTCCAACGGTGTGATTGGTTTTAACGCACCGATGCGCTATGTGACCAACACCAAGGGTGAACTGGTTGTGATTGCACGTTCAGGCGAGATCGTCATTCATGACGAGCACGGCCGCGAGCGTGAGCGCCACAAGGTGCCGTATGGCGCAACGCTGGCGGTCAAAGCCGACCAGCTAATTAAGGCCGGTGCCATTCTGGCCAACTGGGACCCTCTGACCCGCCCCATCATCACCGAATTCGCTGGCAAGGCGCGCTTCGAGAATGTGGAAGAAGGCGTGACAGTCGCCAAACAGGTCGATGACGTAACCGGCTTGTCCACCCTGGTGGTGATTGACCCTAAACGCCGTGGTGCTACCAAGGTGATTCGTCCTGGTGTCAAGCTGATTGATGCGACTGGCAACGAAGTCAAGATCCCCGGAACCGATCACTCGGTGACGATTGGTTTTCAGATCGGTGCGCTCGTGCAAGTGCGTGATGGTCAGGACGTAGGCCCCGGCGAAGTGCTGGCGCGTATCCCGATTGAAGGGCAGAAAACCCGTGACATTACCGGCGGTTTGCCGCGGGTCGCCGAGTTGTTTGAAGCCCGTACGCCAAAAGACAAGGGAACGCTGGCAGAAATGACCGGAACCGTGTCGTTTGGCAAAGAGACCAAGGGCAAGATTCGCCTGCAGATCACCGACCCGGAAGGCAAGGTCTGGGAAGATCTCGTGCCAAAAGAGAAGAACATTCTCGTACACGAAGGCCAGGTTGTGAACAAAGGCGAGTCGATTGTGGACGGCCCGGCTGATCCGCAAGACATTCTGCGTTTGCTGGGCATGGAAGAGTTGGCCCGCTACATCGTCGATGAAGTGCAGGACGTTTACCGTCTGCAGGGCGTGAAGATCAACGACAAGCACATCGAAGTGATTGTTCGCCAGATGCTACGCCGTGTGGTCATTGAAAACGTTGGCGAGTCCGCCTACATTGCCGGTGAGCAGGTCGAGCGTTCCGCTTTGCTGGACATGAACGACGCGCTGCAGGCTGCTGGCAAGATCCCTGCGACTTTCAGCAACCTGTTGCTCGGTATCACCAAGGCATCGCTGTCCACCGACTCGTTCATTTCTGCGGCATCGTTCCAGGAAACGACACGTGTACTGACAGAGGCAGCGATTATGGGCAAGCGCGACGAGCTGCGTGGCCTGAAAGAGAACGTGATTGTGGGCCGCCTGATTCCTGCCGGTACCGGAATGGCCTACCACGATGCACGCAAAGCCAAGGACCTGATGGACGACGCCGAGCGCCGCGCCATTGCCGAAGCCGAAGCCGCTGAACTCGAAGCCGTGCCTGCTGGTGCCGATGACGAAAGCGCCTCAGCCCAGTAACTCCCCAGCCTGCGGGCCTGGCTTGAACCCTTCGAGCCAAAGTGGCCCTGAGACAAGGAAAGCCCTGTACCTTTTTAAAAAGGTACAGGGCTTTTTTACTTTCAAGCTTGTTCACAAACCGGGTTTGCTGAGCCACAATGAAATACAACTTCAGAGATTCGGACAATGGGGAATATAAAAGGCGGTAGCCACGCCAATTCGGGTGATGATGCACAGGCCCAAGATGAGGCAGAGCATCAACTGGCCTTGCTGCTTGAGGAGGGCGTTTGCAAAGACCCGTTTGGCAGTCTGGGTCCACACCCGGCGACGCAGGCAGGTCATTACCGCCTGCGCGCCTATCTGCCGGGTGCGCGCACCGTCCATGTGGTCAGCCGTGTCGAGCACAAAGTCCTGGCAAAGCTTCACGCTGTCAATGACAGTGCCTTGTTCGTGGGGGATTGGACAACGCCACACCCCACCGCCTACCTTTTGAAGATCAGCTCTGATCTGGATACCCGTCTTATTGAAGATCCTTTCCGGTTTGGCCCCTGGCTGGGCAACACCGATGTCTGGCTGCTCAAGGAAGGCAGCCATTTGCGACCCTGGGAAAAGCTCGGCTCACACCCCTGCACACTGCAGGGCGTGGCGGGCATAGCTTTCGCCGTCTGGGCACCGAACGCCCGGCAAGTGTCACTGGCTGCAGATTTCAACCTGTGGAACAGCCGTTGCCACCCGATGCGCTTCAGGCAGGAATGCGGTGTCTGGGAGTTGTTTGTGCCCGGCGTTGAGGCGGGTGCGTTGTACAAATTCGACGTTCTGGGCGCAGACGGGCAACGCGTGCTCAAAACCGACCCCTATGCACTGAGCAGCGAATTGCCTCCTGGCAATGCAAGCCGGGTCATGGCACTGCCTGAACCGGTAACCGGTCGCAGCAGCATCCGCCATGATGCAAACGCGTTGAATGCGCCCATCAGTATTTATGAGGTGCATGCGGGTTCGTGGCGACGGGAAGGTGATAGCGTTCCCGACTGGAATTTTCTGGCTAACAAGCTCATTGCCTATGTGGTGGACATGGGTTTCACGCATATTGAGCTGCTACCGATTCATGAGCATCCTTTCTATGCCTCATGGGGGTATCAGCCGACTGGCTTGTATGCGCCCACAGCCCGCTATGGCTCCCCCGAAGATTTTCAGGCCTTTGTATCAGCGGTTCATGCAGCTGGTCTGCAGCTGATTCTGGACTGGGTGCCAGGGCATTTCCCAACCGATGCACACGGCTTGGCGCACTTCGATGGAACGGCGCAGTACGAGCATGCCGACCCGCGCGAAGGGTTTCATCAGGACTGGAACACGCTGATCTACAACTTTGGCCGTGCCGAGGTACGTAATTTTCTGGTGGGCAATGCCCTGTTCTGGATTGAGCGTTATGGCGTTGATGGTCTGCGGGTGGATGCAGTAGCGTCCATGCTCTACCGCGACTACAGCCGCGCTGCGGGCGAATGGATTCCCAACAAGAACGGCGGTCGCGAGAATCTGGAGGCGATCGAATTTTTGCGCGATGTCAACCGTGTCATCGGTGAGCAAGCCCCTGGATCAGTCACCATGGCCGAAGAGTCCACCGCATTTCCGGGGGTGTCTGCGCCGCCATGGGCGGGTGGGCTCGGCTTTCACTACAAGTGGAACATGGGCTGGATGCACGACACCCTGTCGTACTTTCAGCTCGACCCCATAGTGCGCCAGTACCACCATGAACAGATCAGTTTTGCCATGATGTACGCCTACAGTGAACATTTTGTGCTGCCGCTCTCGCATGACGAGGTGGTACACGGCAAGGGTTCCCTCTACGCCCGGATGTGGGGTGATCATTTTCAAAAGTGTGCCAACCTCAAGTCACTCTTTGCACTGATGTATGCCTACCCTGGTCGCAAGCTTTTGTTCATGGGGTCTGAGCTGGGACAGGCAGCGGAGTGGAATCATGACACCTCACTTGACTGGCAGGCGCTCAATGACCCCGGCAACAAGGGCGTGCAAAGTCTGGTGCGCGACATCAACCACCTCTACCGCAGCCGGGCCGCACTGCACCAGCGCGACGACGAGGTGGGCGGGTTTGCGTGGGTGGAGGTCAATGACCGTGCCCATTCGGTTTTCGGCTTCATGCGGTACGGCCATACCCTGCAGTCGCAAATGTTGGTGGTTTGCAATTTCACCCCGGTGCCGCGCCTGGCTTACCGCATGGGCGTGCCCCAGGGCGGCATCTGGCGTGAATGCCTGAACACAGATTCAACCCATTACGCTGGCAGTGGCATAGGTAACTTTGGTTCAGTGGTGGCCGAGGCGATACCTGCACACGGCCATGCGTATTCGGTGTGCTTGAACCTGCCGCCGCTGGCTGTGCTTTGGCTAGAACCCGGACCTGCCGGATGATGGCAGCGCCTGTCAAGCCAGTCATGGCGTGCCTGCCGGGTCAAGCCTGGCCTCTGGGCGCCAGCTTGTTGACGCATCAGGGGCAAAGTGGCGTGAATCTGGCCGTTTTTTCCCGCCATGCCACGGCCATGCATTGTTGTCTGTTCGACGATAGCGGTCAGGTGGAGACCGGACGTGTGTCTTTGCTTGCGCATACCGATGGCATTTGGCACGGTTTTTTGCAGGGCCTGAAGACGGGTCAGCTCTACGGTCTGCGTGCAGAGGGGCCTTTTGAGCCTGCAGCGGGCCACCGCTTCAACCCGGCCAAGCTTCTGATCGACCCGTATGCACGGGAACTGGTGGGTGATAAAAGCCATTTGTCTATGGAAGGCGGCTCATTCATCAATGATGCAGGGCATGAAGTAACCCATCCGCTTGACAACGCGCACCGTGTTCCCAAAGCTCGCGTAGTTGATCTGGCCACAGAACTCAGCGCCGGTGCCAACATCACGCCCGGGCCAAAACTGTCGCCTGACAAAACCATTTTGTACGAAGCCCACGTCAAGGGACTGACCCGCCTGCACCCTGACCTGCCTGAGTATTTACGCGGCACCTATGCCGGGCTGGCCAGCGCACCCATGCTGGCGCATTACGAACGCATTGGCATCACCACCCTGTGCCTGCTCCCCGTACAGTTGCATATTGACGAGCGGCACTTGCTGGCACTGGGTCTGAGCAATTATTGGGGTTACAACACGCTGGGTTTTTTCATGCCTGAGCCGGGCTATGCCAGCGCGCCGATGGAGTCGGTACGTGATGAATTCCGCGCCATGGTCGATCAATTGCATCGCCACGGCCTGGAAGTGGTGCTGGACGTCGTTTATAACCACACGGCTGAAACCGATGCCAAGGGTCCGACCCTGAGCTGGCGCGGGCTGGACAACGCCAGCAGCTATGCACTGGACAGCGCGGGCCATTACCTCAACCCGACTGGCTGCGGTAACGCCCTGAACATGGGCGAGCCGCACAACGTACGCTGGGTCATGGACAGCCTACGCTGGTGGGTACAGGCTTTTGGTGTCGATGGTTTCCGCTTCGACCTGGCCACTACCCTGGCCCGTGACCCTTTGCTGAACCACCAGTTTCATCCCGGCGCGGCTTTATTGACAGCCATTGCACAAGACCCGGTGCTGTCACGCGTGAAGCTGATTGCCGAGCCGTGGGATATCGGGCCCGGTGGTTACCAGGTGGGGCAGTTCCCGTGTGGCTGGCAGGAGTGGAATGACCGCTTTCGTGACACCACCCGGTCGTTCTGGCTCGGTCACGGCAGCACGCCAGGGCAGATGGCGCGCAGCTTGACGGGCTCAAGTGATTTTTTTGCGCACCATGGACGCAGCCCGCTGGCAAGCATCAACATGATCACCGCGCATGACGGCTTTAACCTGGCGGACCTCACGTCTTACAGGGAGCGCCATAACGAGGCCAATGGCGAGCACAACCGCGACGGGCACAGCCAGAACTACTCGGACAACGCAGGCGTTGAAGGCCCCAGTGACGATGCTGCCGTGCTGCAGCAGCGCGCCATCTTGCAACGGGCGCTGCTGTCCACCCTGTTGCTTTCACAAGGCACGCCCCAGTTGCTGGCCAGTGATGAAATGGGGCACAGCCAGCTTGGCAACAACAATGCCTACTGCCAGGACAACCCGACCACCTGGCTGGACTGGGCGTGCGCAGATGAGGCCATGGTGGGCTTTGTAGCTGGCCTGACCGGGTTGCGCAGACGCTACCCGGCACTGCGCCACACGCAATGGTTTCGCGGCCAGCCCGCGCAGTCGCTTGACGATGGCTGGCGTGGTGGCTGCGACATTGTCTGGCTGCGGCCTGATGGCCAGCCCATGACAGACGGCGACTGGGACAACCCTGATCAAAACAGTTTTGCCTGCGTCATTGAGGTCGCAGAACCTGGTGTACACCAGGCCCGGGCCACGGAGCGTGTGATGCTGTTGTTGAACGCTGGTCACCACACCGTGCCCTACAGCCTGCCGCCTGGGCGCTGGCGCAGTGCCCTTGACAGTGCAACTGGCCTGATTCATGCAGGGCCGTTCCTTTCTTCAGACCCGCAGATAGGCGATCAGTGTGCGTTGTCTGCCAAAACCGTCCGGGTTCTGGTTCAACCCATCGCTGGCGCAGCGTCTGAATGCATGCCCGCAAATTTTCAAAAAGCAGCCCCATGAATTCCAGCGCAGCCGCCGTTTTTGAGCGACGATGCAGTGGCATCCTGCTGCACCCCACTTCGCTGCCCGGCCCCAATGGTTGCGGCGACCTGGGCCCGGCCGCGTACCACTTCGTTGACTGGCTGGTCAAGGCCGGTCAAAGCCTGTGGCAGGTGTTGCCGCTGAATCCGGTAGGCCCGGGAAACTCGCCTTACCAGAGCGTCTCGGCCTTTGCGGGCAGCCCGCTGCTGGTCAATCTGGAAAGTCTGGTCAACCAGGGCTGGCTGCCCTGGGCGCCAGACTCTGCGTACGAAAGTAACCGTTGCGACTACGCCCAGGTCACGCTGCAGCGCATGGAACGCCTGCGTGCTGCCTGGCAGGGTTTTTTAAACGTAGCCTCGCCAGAAAAGCGCCAGCAGATGCAAGCGTTTTGTGCCGAGCACGCCCACTGGCTGGATGACTACGTGCTGTTCATGACGCTGGACGGCTTGCATGGTGCGCCCTGGAACCAGTGGCCAGCGCCATGCATGCAGCGTCAGCCTGAAGCCATGGCCAGGCTGCGGCAAGAGGCTGCACATGAAATCGGCTTTTGGTCGTTTGTGCAGTGGCAATTTATGTGTCAATGGCAAGATTTACGACGATATGCCCGGCAGGCCGACGTGTTTATTGTCGGTGATGCTCCTATTTTTGTAGCGCATCACTCGGCGGATGTCTGGGCTAACGCCGGTCAATATTTGCTCGACGAGGCGGGCCATACCCGTGTGATCGCTGGTGTGCCGCCAGACTATTTCAGCCCCACCGGTCAGCGCTGGGGCAACCCGCTGTATGACTGGCCTGCCATGCAGGCCGATGGCTATGCCTGGTGGCAGAGCCGTCTGGCGCATCAGCTGGGCTGTGTAGATATCTTGCGGCTGGACCACTTTCGCGGCTTTGAAGCGTATTGGGAAATCCCGGCGCAAGAGCCCAACGCCATCGTTGGCCATTGGAAACCCGGCCCTGGGAGAGGCCTGTTTGATGCCATGCGCCACGCGCTTGGCCCCTTGCCACTGATTGCCGAAGACCTGGGGCTCATCACGCAGGAAGTCACCGACCTGCGGCTCGCCTTTGGCTTTCCAGGCATGCGCATCCTGCAGTTTGCCTTTGGCGATACCGCTGGCAACCCGTATCTGCCGCACAACTACGTGCCGCAAACGATTGCCTACACCGGCACGCATGACAACAACACCTCGGTCGGCTGGTGGAAAAGCCTGGCCCCGCATGAGCAGAATGCCGTGCGTCGCTACCTCGGGCCGCAAGCAGACCAGGCCATTGAATGGGCCATGATTCGTGCCATTTGCCAGTCGGTTGCCAACACCGTCATCTACCCTTTTCAGGATGTTCTGGGTCTGGACGGGTCGCACCGCATGAACATACCGGGGCTGTCTGAGGGCTGCTGGGAGTGGCGCTTTGATTGGCTGCAGGTGGGCGACAAAGCCGGTGCGGAGCTGGCGCACATCACGCAGGCGCACGGCCGCAGTCCTCAACGTTGGTAAATCTGTTTTTCGCACGACCACCACAACTGACCCACTGACACACAAACCCTAAACACCATGGAAAACCCCAACCCACAACAACTCGCCCGCAAAACCATTGGCCTCGTACTCGCGGGTGGGCGAGGCTCGCGTTTGCAGCACCTGACCGACCGGCGCACCAAACCAGCGGTGTACTTTGGCGGCAAATTCCGCATCATTGACTTTGCGCTGTCCAACTGCATGAACTCGGGCGTGCGGCGCATTGGCGTGCTCACGCAGTACAAGTCGCACAGCCTGCTGCGCCACCTGCAGCGTGGCTGGTCTTTTCTGCGCAGTGAGTTCAATGAGTTCATTGACTTGCTGCCAGCCCAGCAGCGCATTGATGAAGAGTCGTGGTACCGGGGAACGGCCGATGCGGTTTATCAAAACCTCGACATTCTTTACGCGCACAAGCCCGAATACATTCTGGTACTGGCGGGCGATCATATCTACAAGATGGATTACGCCCTGCTGCTGGCTGATCACGTGGCCAAAGGCGGCCGTTGCACGGTGGCGTGCATTGAAGTACCGCTTGAAGAAGCCACCGCTTTTGGCGTGATTGCAATTGATGCGGATCGCCACATTCTTGACTTTGTGGAAAAGCCAGCCCACCCCCCCGCCATGCCGGGCAAGCCGGACATGGCTCTGGCCAGCATGGGTGTGTACGTGTTCGACGCGGCTTACCTGTATGCGGCACTCAAAAAAGACATCGCCACGCCCGGTTCAAGCCACGACTTTGGCAAAGACGTGATTCCCGCTATTGTCGCCCTGGGGCACGCGGTAGCCCACCCGTTTGAGATGTCGTGCGTTCACAGCAACAACAAAGGCAGCAGTGAAAGCAGCAGTGCAGCCAGCACCGACACCAGCAAATCCTACTGGCGTGATGTCGGCACGGTGGACGCCTACTGGCAAGCCAATCTGGACCTGACCGACCCCCTGCCTGAACTGGACATGTACGACAAAGAGTGGCCCATCTGGACGTACCAGGAGCAACTGCCCCCGGCCAAATACGTTTTTGACGATGACGACCGCCGAGGCATGTCGGTCGATTCGCTGGTATCGGGCGGCTGCATTATTTCAGGCGCGCATGTTCGCCGTTCGGTACTGTTTTCAAGCGTTCGGGTGCATTCTTTCAGCACGCTGGAAGAGTGCGTGCTGCTGCCGCAAGTCGATGTCGGGCGCAACTGCCATCTCAAACGCGTGGTGGTGGACAACGGCTGCCACATTCCAGCGGGCATGCGCATCGGCTTTGATGCGGTGGAAGACGCGCGCCGTTTTTATCGCACCGACAAAGGCGTGGTGCTGGTAACTTTAGCCATGCTGGAGGCCCTGGGGTACAGCTCCGATGCTCTGGAATGAAAGTTCTCTACGCTTGCGCTGAACTTTTTCCGCTGCTCAAGACGGGTGGTCTGGCCGACGTGAGTGCTGCGCTGCCGCCCGCCCTGCAACAGGCTGGGTGCGATGTGCGGGTGCTTCTGCCAGGTTTTCCAGCCATTCTTGCAGGGGTAAAAAATTTGGGGGCATCCAGCCAGGCACCATTGAAGCTACCCGATGGCTATGGGCCACAGTTACCAACGGATGCCACAGCTAAAGTCGTTCACGCTGAACTGCCCAACGGCCTTCAGTGCTACGTGCTTGATATCCCTGCCTGCTTTGACAGACCCGGCAACCCCTATCTGAACCCAGAGGGACAAGCCTGGTCAGACAACGCCCAGCGCTTTGCCTTGTTCAGCTGGGCAGCAGCCTGCCTGGGCCGGGGTCTGGACACCCTGTGGCAGCCCGATATCTTGCATTGTCACGACTGGCACACAGGCCTGGCACCGCTGTATGTGTCGCTCCCGCAAGGTGACCAAAGCACGCCTGCAGCCTCGGTCTTCACCGTTCACAACCTCGCGTACCAAGGGGTTTTTCCGCCGGAGGTGTTTGCATCGCTTGGTTTGCCAGACCACTTCTTTGGCTTGAGCGGCGTGGAGTTCTACAACCAGGTCTCGTTCATGAAAGCCGGTTTGCAGTTTGCCGACCGCATCACTACGGTGAGCCCGAGTTACGCGCGTGAAATTCTCACGCCAGAGCAAGGCGCTGGTCTGGATGGACTCCTGCGGGCGCGCTCAGGCGTGCTCTCCGGCATTCTCAATGGTGTGGATTACGAGGTCTGGAATCCGGCGCATGATGCGGTACTGGCGGTGCCGTTTGACTGGAGCACTGTAGTGCAAAAAAAGCAGGCCAAGACGCAATTGCAGACCCTGATGGGTTTGACGCCTGATGCCGACGCGCTGGTCCTGGGCGTGGTCAGCCGGCTGACCGAGCAAAAAGGCCTGCATCTATTGGCAGCACTGCTCGACGATGTCATTTACCTGGGTGCGCAGCTGGCCTTGATAGGCGGCGGCGACCCGGCCATTGAGCAGGCCTTTATGGCCGCAGCCAACAAATATCCCGGGCAGATTGCAGTACATATCGGCTATGACGAGCACTTGGCGCACAGCATCATTGCAGGCTCCGATGTGATCCTGGTGCCGTCCCGGTTTGAGCCCTGCGGCCTGACGCAGCTCTACGGCCTGCGCTACGGCACGTTGCCGCTGGTGCGCCGCATTGGTGGGCTTGCTGATACCGTTGTGGATGCGTCTGCTGCACACCTGCTGGACGGCACCGCCTGCGGTGTGGTGTTTGACGACTTTTCAGTCGAAGGCTTGCGCTCTGCCTTGCAGCGTACCCATGACCTGTACGGCAAGCCCGCTGTGTGGAAGGCGCTACAAAAACAGGCGATGCAATTGCGCTTTGACTGGCAGATAGCCGCCGGGCAGTATCTGGCGCTGTACAGATCGCTCAGACCCAATGCGGCCTAGCTTGCCAGCGAGAAGACCAAATTGAACTTCCAACGCAAAGCCGCAAAGATGCAAAGCTCGCAAAGCCAGGCAGGTAAATTTTTCAATGGCGTCTTCTACTTCGCGTTCTTTGCGATTTTGCGTCTTTGCGTTGGAAACTTCTCCTTCTACCTCTCCACATCGACTCACCCTCATTCCCTGAAGACATAACACACTATGCCCTACGACAACCCTGCCGACAATGCCGAGCCGATTGACTCTGTGGAGGCCATTCGCAAATCAATTGCCAACCGCCTGATTTATTCAGTCGGCAAAGACCTGCAGTCCGCCAGCCAGCGTGACTGGATGTTTGCGGTGTTCCATACGGTGCGCGACCGCATCATGAAGCCGTGGCGCGACACCCTCAGGCGCTCGCAGGAGCAGGACGCCAAACGCGTGTATTACCTGTCGATGGAGTTTTTGACGGGCCGCGCGCTGGTCAATGCCATGCTGGCCACCGACATGTACGACGCTGTGAAGCAGGCCTGCGGGCAACTGGGCGCTGATTTTGATGCGCTGATTGACATCGAGCCCGATGCAGCACTGGGCAATGGCGGTCTGGGCCGGCTGGCAGCCTGCTTTCTGGACTCGATTGCCACCGTGGGGCTGCCAGGCATTGGTTATGGCATTCGCTACGAGTACGGCATGTTCAGCCAGCGCATTGTCGATGGCCGTCAGATTGAAGAGCCCGACTACTGGCTGGTCAATGGCAACCCCTGGGAGTTCATGCGCCCCGAGCTCAGCTACACCGTGCAATACGGAGGGCGTCTGCTCACGCAGGGGGATGTACTGACCTGGGTGGATACCGACAAAGTCATTGCCACGGCCTATGACAACGGCGTGCCCGGTTACGGGCTGACCAGTGTGACCACCATGCGCCTGTGGTCAGCCCGCGCCACCGAGGGCATCAACCTCGAAGCTTTTAACCGGGGAGACTACATGCAAGCAGTGGAGGCTAAAAACCATTCCGAGAACGTCTCGCGCGTGCTTTACCCGGACGACAGCTCCGAGCACGGCAAGGAGCTGCGGCTGCGGCAGGAGTATTTTTTCGTCAGCGCTTCCATGCAGGACATCGTGCGCCGCTACCTGCGCAACCACGCAAGCTTTGACCAGCTGGCCGACAAGGTCGCCGTCCACCTGAACGACACCCATCCAGCGCTGGCGGTACCGGAGCTGATGCGTCTGCTGCTGGACGAGCAGCGCCTGCCCTGGGACGAGGCCTGGTCGCTGTGTACCCGCATTTTTTCGTACACCAACCACACCCTCATGGTCGAAGCGCTGGAGACCTGGCCAGTAGACATGCTGGGCCGCCTGTTGCCGCGCCACCTGCGTATTATTTTTGACATCAACGCGCGTTTTCTGGCCGACGTGCATGCGCGCTTTCCGGGTGACCATGCCCTGCTGCGGCGTATCTCCCTGATCGACGAGCGCGGCGGCAGACGGGTGCGCATGGCTTTCATGTCGGTGCTGGCCAGCCACAAGATCAATGGCGTGTCAGCCCTGCACAGTGATTTGATGGTGCAAACCATCTTTGCCGACTTTGCCATGCTGTTCCCGGAGCGTTTTTGCAACAAGACCAACGGCATCACACCGCGCCGCTGGCTGGCGCAGGCCAACCGGCCCCTGTCCGCGCTGATTGACAGCCGCATTGGCACCACCTGGCGGCGGCATCTGGACGAGCTCTCCGGCTTGCGCCCTCTGGCAACGGAACCCGCATTTAACAGCGCCTTCAGACTGGTCAAACAAAAGAATAAGCAGCGCCTCATTGATTACATGGCGCCGCTGTTTCCGGGTGTGCAGTTTGACGCCAGCAGCCTGTTTGACGTGCAGATCAAGCGCATGCACGAGTACAAGCGTCAGTTGCTCAATGTGCTGCATGTCATTACCCGCTACCACCGCATCCTGGCCAATCCCCAGGCCAACTGGGTGCCACGTACTGTGATTTTTGCAGGCAAGGCCGCTTCTGCCTATTACATGGCCAAGCTGGTGATTCGCCTGATCAACGACGTGGCCAAGGTCATCAACGCCGACCCGCGCGTGGGCAACCGGCTGAAAGTCGTGTTTTTACCGAATTACCGGGTGTCAATGGCCGAAGTGGTCATTCCTGCGGCGGACTTGTCCGAGCAAATTTCAACCGCTGGCACCGAGGCCTCCGGCACGGGGAACATGAAGTTTTCATTGAACGGCGCGCTGACCATCGGCACCTGGGACGGTGCGAATATCGAAATTGCCGAGCAGGTGGGGCAAGACAACATTTTCATCTTCGGCAACCGGACCCAGCAGGTGCAGGACCTGCGCGCCAGCGGCTACCAGCCCCGGCGCTATTACGATAACAATTTCGATCTGCGCCAGGCCATCGACCGTCTGGCAGATGGTGCGTTTTCCCAGGATGAGCCGAACCGCTACGCCGATGTGGTGCGCAGCCTGCTGGAGACCGATTTCTACCTGCTGCTGGCTGATTACGCCGACTACGTTGCCACGCAGGAAAAGGTCGATGATCTTTACCGCCAGCCGACCGAATGGACGCGCAAATGCATCCTCAACGTGGCGGGCATGGGCATGTTCTCGTCAGACCGCACCATCACTGAGTACGCCAATGAGATCTGGGGCGTCAAGCCGCTGGCGGTCGATCTGCCACCTGGCCAGAAAGCTGATGTTCAAGACCCCATGCCAGAGGCCCAAGGTGCTCAAGGCAGCATGGGTAGTACAGGTTTACAAGAAAAATAAGGCTCTACGGCCATGCATACATGGGTTGTTTGCTATAAAAACAGGAGTATTGGAGGCGTGTTTGGGTGAACGATGGAAAACCCCTGTGGGAACCAGACGGTGTGTTTTGTGCTGGCGTACTTGCATCCGGCCGGTAAAACCAGTTAACCTTCCAGCCACCCAGCCCAGAGACTTCAGGAGCACCCCATGTCACCCAGCAATCTGATCGTTATTGCCCTTGTGGCCCTGCTCGTTTTCTGGGCTGTGGGTGCGTACAACCGTCTGATCCGGCTTAAAAACACCATCGCCAATGCCTTTGGGCAAATTGACGTGCAGCTCAAACGCCGCTACGACCTGATTCCCAACCTGGTGGAGGCCGCCAGAAAATACCTGCAGCACGAGCAAGCCACGCTGGAAGCGGTGATCAACGCACGCAACCAGGCCCGGGCCGCCAGCGACGTGGCACGCAGCCGTCCGGCCAACGCGCTGGCAGTGACCACGCTGGCAGCTGCCGAGCAGGCACTCGGGAGCAGTCTGGGGCATTTGTTTGCCGTCGCTGAAGCCTACCCTGACTTGAAAGCAGACAAAACCATTCGCGAGCTCAGCGAAGAGCTGACCAGCACCGAAAACAAGGTCAGTTTTGCCCGCCAGGCCTTCAACGATGCCGTGCTGGACTACAACAATGCCCAGGGCCAGTTCCCGGCGGTGCTGGTGGCGCGTGTGTTCAATTTCGCGCCGTCTGCCATGCTGAAAGCCACTGAAAGCCCGGCAGAGCGCCAGGCGGTACGCATCCAGATGTAGTTCATGGCCCCCACGCTTGTCGCTTCCCGTACTGCGCTACCCTCCGAGCGGGCCGCCCCGCCTGCAGTGCGGCAAAGCCATTTTTGCGGTGGGCAAACGAAAAGTCGGGTTCTTCCCTGTCCTCGCCCTTGCAAGTTCCGGCTGCGGAACTGGCTTTGCCAGGCCGCAGGCGGGGCGGCCCCCTCGGGGGGCAGGAAGTTACACGCAGTGAGCGACCGTGGGGGCATGGCAGATGCGATTTTTTGAGTATCAGGAAAACGCCCGCGCCCAGACCACGCGCCTGCTGGTATTGTTTGCATTGACGGTACTGGCCCTCGTGGTGGCCGTCAACCTCGCACTGGCCCTGACCTGGCGTGTGGTCTGGCATGGCGGTCATGGCTATCCATCCTACTTTTTCACCGTCAATACCGTGATGACGCTGGTTTTCGTGCTCGGTGGCTGGTGGCTGGAGACCTCTGCACTCGATGGCGGGGGGGAGCCCTTGGCCCGTCGCGTGGGTGCGCGTGAGGCCTGGCCCGCCAGCCGCGAGGCAGAGCATAAATTCTGCAACATCGTCAGCGAGTTGGCCATTGCCAGCAACATGCGTGCGCCGCTGCCCATGGTGCTGGCGCGGGTGGACAGCATCAATGCGTTTGCCTGCGGCTGGCATGAAAGCGATGCCGTGGTGGCCGTAACCCAAGGCGCGCTGGACCACCTCACGCGCGACGAGCTGCAGGGCCTGGTAGCCCACGAGTTCAGCCACATCCGCGAGGGTGACACCCGTCTGAACATGCGGTTGGCGGGTATGGTGTTCGGGCTGGAGATGATTTTCAATCTGGGTAAAACCATGTGTGAGGCAGACGACACAGGTCGCCGTTCATTCCTCGCATTGCCTGGCTTTGCCATTCAGGTGGTGGGCTCGCTGGGCTGGCTGGCCGGGCGTGCGCTCAAGGCGGCAGTCTCGCGCCAGCGCGAGTTTCTGGCCGATGCCCGGGCAGTGCAGTTCACCCGCAGCAAAGACGGCCTGGGTGGCGTATTGCGCAAGGTGGCTGGGCAACAGCAAGCGGGCGAGGGGGCATCCCTGCCGCTTCACCCCTCGGTGCAGCACATGCTGCTGGTGACTTCAGGCGGGCAGTCGATCTGGTTTGCCACGCACCCGCCGCTGGCCGAGCGTATTCGCCGCATTTACGGCCGTCCCATGCCAGCGCTCAAGCCGCAGCAGGGGCAAGACGGCCCTGCGCGGACTGACGCGATTTTTTAGCAGCGCCGCGCAACGCTGGTCTGGCAATAAGCAAATAGCCAATCGGTCGAACAACCCGGCCCGCCAAGGCCCCGATGTACTGGATACTCCTCATGCAAGCGGAACGATGCCACGTTAAATTGTGGAGTCCAGCTACCTAACCCCCGGAAAAACCATGAAAATCAAAATCATTGTGAGCGCTGCTGTTGCCCTGCTGGGCGCGTCCGGTGTGTTCTCCAGCGCACACGCACAAGACAAAGAGGCCCTGTACCTCAAAAGTCTGGCCGCCACCTGCGCTAGTTGCCACGGCACCAATGGCAAGTCTGTTGAGGGCTCCAGCGTCACGTCACTGGCCGGGCTGGACAAGGCCTACCACATCGCACAGATGAAAGCCTTCAAAACAGGCACCCGCCCCGCAACGGTCATGCACCAGATCAGCAAAGGCTACAGCGACGCACAAATCGAGGTGCTGGCCACCTACTTTGCAGCCCAGAAGAAATAAGGCCCCCAGACCATGACTATGACCAACTCCGTCCAGGCGAATCGCCGCGCATTCCTCCACTCGTCCGCCGCGTTCAGCCTGCTGGGCCTGGCAGGGCTCTCAGGCTGCGCCAGCCTGTCAGGTGTGCCGTCCAAAGCCAAAGTCGTGGTGATTGGAGGTGGCTACGGTGGCGCGACCGCTGCCAAATACGTGCGCCTGCTGTCAGACTACAAAATCAATGTGGTGCTGATCGAGCCGCAAGCAGCCTTTGTGTCCTGCCCCATGTCCAACCTGGTGGTCAGCGGCGTCAAACAGCTTGATTATCTGACCACCTCGTATGCGGGCTTGTCCAAAAACCACGGCATCACCGTTGTCCAGGACTTTGCCGAGAACATCGATACCGCCAAAAAAACCGTCACCCTGCGCGGCGGCAGTGTCATTGCCTATGACAAGCTGGTGGTGTCACCCGGTGTGGAATTGATGTTTGGCGGTATTGAGGGCCTGCAGGCGGCCAGCACCAGCGGGCAGATACTGCAAGCCTGGAAGGCAGGGGCCGAGACCGTCGCCCTGCGCAAACAGCTCGAAGCCATGCCGGATGGCGGCGTATTTGCCATCACCATTCCTGAAGCACCTTATCGATGCCCGCCCGGCCCGTACGAGCGGGCATCGGTGGTGGCGGGTTACTTCAAGGCCAGCAAACCCAGGTCAAAAGTTTTGATTCTGGACGCCAACCCCGACGTAACGTCTAAAGGCCCGCTTTTCAAAAAAGTATGGGCCGAACAGTACAAGGGCATGGTGGAGTACCGCAACCAGCACAAAGCCATCGCTGTAGATGGCAAATCGGGCGTCGTCAGGTTCGACGTGCAAGATGACGTCAAGGCTGACGTGATCAACGCGTTACCCGCCATGCGCGCAGGTGCCATTGCCGTGAAAACCGGGCTCAACAACCAGGCCAACAACCGCTGGTGCGGCGTGAACTACCTGACATTTGAATCCACCGCCGCCAGAGACGTGCATGTGCTGGGCGACTCGATTCAAATAGCCCCAGCCATGCCAAAAAGTGGCCACATGGCCAACAACCACGGCAAGGTCGCAGCCGCCGCCATCGTCGCCCAGCTCTCAGGCTGGGAGGTTAACCCCAACCCCATGCTGGCCAACACCTGCTACAGCTTTGTAGACAATAAAAACGTCGTGCATGTGGCCAGCGTACATGAGTATATGGCGGCCGAGAAAACCTTCAAGGCGGTGGCTGGCTCGAGTGGATTGAGCGCCGCGCCTTCAGAACTGGAAGGCATTTACGCGTTCAACTGGGCTAGCAATATCTGGGCGGATACTTTGACTTGATAGTTTTTATGGATGCTTGACCTACTTCTGCTTTCTTACCATCGCTATGATAAGAAAACTAAGCGCAACGGAGCCACACATGGGTCACCTTGATTTAATTCGAACACTGCAAACCTTGCCGCCAGACAAGCAGGCAGAGGTCGTTGATTTTGTTGAATATCTGGCTGCGCGCTTCGCAATTCCTGCGGCCTCACAACACCCGCACGGCGATTGGGATGAAGCCAGCTTCGCTGAGTTTGCAATCGCCCAAGCCGCATCGGCAATGGGCTCGGAAAGCGTCAGCTACTCCCTGGCAGACTTGAAGGAGCGCTGGTAGTGAAAGCGCCCGGTCAAATCGCACTGACACCCTTCCCGCATACCGACCTTTCCGGTAGCAAACTGCGCCCTGTTTTGCTGCTGTGTCCAGCGTCCGTGCGCTATGACGACTGGGTGGTTTGCATGGTGTCTTCCCAACTTTATCAAGCCGAACCTGAACTGGATGACGTGATTAGTGATATTGACCCGGACTATCCTGCGTCTGGCTTGCGCGCTCCCAGTGTGTTCCGTTTGTCCCGTCTTGCGGTACTCCAAGGCAGTTTGATGCTTGGGCGTTTGGGGGAATTGCCCGTACAACGTTTGAACGTCATGCGCACCAAGCTAGCACGCTGGCTAGAGGCGGGCGGACCGGGTGCAATGATGCAGTCTAAGTAGTTAGAAGCGAAAGAAAAAATGAATGAAAAATGCTATTTTGCAAGACCTGACCCCAATACGGGTGATCAAACTTTTAATGATGTGGGGTGCTTTGAATCATGAAAAGTTTTTTTTCATGTTAATGTTTCAAGTGAAGATAAAAATCTGTCGTTTCTATTTTTCAACATCTAAAGGAAATCAAAGTGGCCGACATCATCAAAATAAACGGACAGCCTTTCGCTCCTCTTGATTTTCTTTTTGGTGATGCAGATCGCTATGCATTTCAAGCCAAAGACTTGCCGGCAAAGGCCAATGTATCGGTCAAAGCGGCCCAGGATATTGTCAAATATGGCAATTCAACAACGGCATTGGCTGTGTCAAATTCCGGTACCGCGTCCCGGCAGTTATCCCATAGCAAGCGCAAGGTCGTCTACACACTTTCCGGCCCAATGGTGGGGGTGGCTGTAGGGGTTGCTATCGCTGCCATTGCGGGCGGGCCGGTGACCTTGGTCATTGTCGGCGGCCTGGCCGTCAGTGCAGCCTTGGCGGCAGTCGCGGGGTACGCCGTCAAAAAGGTGCTGCGCAACACCCGCGCTTATTACTACGAAAAAATGTACATCACTACCCGTGATGGACGCAAAAGCTTTGTGCATAGCCATGACGCACTCAACGGTGTCCGGTTTGTCCTGAAAAAACGCAGCGTCTCTGTCATTGCCGATGATGTGAAGGATCTGGCAGAGGCAATCCGGGAATACAAGATTCGAAAGAACCAATCCATGACCAGTTGCCGCGACGCCCTGGAATTGACTTATTGGTACAACCGTGTGTATTACCTGCATGAGCGGATGAACCAAGAAATGAGTCTTTTTATTCAGTTCTACTACTATCTTCATCAAGAGCTAAATACGGCATTTATCGATGGCCCGGACGCCTTGAACAATGAAAATGCGGGCAAGGCCATCAGGGAAATCAATGCATGGCTCAGCAAACCCTATTCCGAGCATAAAAAGACCTGCGACAGCGGCTTCATTCATGGCACCTGTTATGCACTGGGGTCTAACGGCAAAGCCGTCAAACCCAAGATTACCGTTTTTTCCAGCTTGGCCAAAGGTGCGCGAAAGCCATCCAATCGTTTATGGGCAGACGCTATTCACCAGTGCAAGCACGGAGAAAGCTCCGTCACTGCAGCGTACGACTCCCACGCGCTATATGCTGAAAAAATAGAACTGTTTGAAACATTGACAGACCAAGATACGGATGCATTTGATTTGTCCACCTTAAAGCCCGAAGGTATCAGCACCAAGCTGAAAGACCTGGCACATACGGACACTATGGGTGTCTACCGGCATATGCATCCCAGCAACACCCAAACGACAACCGAGCAATTGGGTGACTATTCGGAAACCAGCAGCAGGGTTACTGGAGCCCTCATCAAGACAGCTATAACGACGGGCATCGGCACCAGTGGTGCCGTCTTGAAACAAGTAATCGTGCCGATGGCAACACAATCTGCCGGTGGCGCCGCAGCAACGGCGGGACTCAGTGGGGGCGCGAGTGCCTTGGTGATGATTCCCCTGACGGTCGTTGGCGAGGTCAAAAACCTGCAAAACGAAGCCGCTGCGCTGGAAGTCGAATTATCCAAACCCGTCTCCAACATGGACATCGGCAAAATGATGACTGCACTGCGCACGTTACTCAAGGACGGTAATGTGTTTGAGAAGACCGTCGATGAGATCATCAAGATCCTCAAATATTACGAAGAATTTCATGCGGCCTGCAGTACGCCCCAGCAAAATTGCGAACAGGCTTTTGAAAAGGCTTACCGCATTGTCAAAACGGTGAAGCATTTCAAGGTTTTGCAGCAATACATGCCCTTATACGAACTGTTTGCCCGCATTGCGCTGAATTTGAATAACCAAGTCGATGGGATACAAAAAGACAACAGCTATGAGGCCTTGACCGGAAAAGTCAACGTTTGGTTTGACGTCAGTGCGAATCACGCAAACTGTGCCAACTCAGGACTTTGTTATCACGGCATCGAGAAATGAAACCGTGAACTCGGTGTCGATCAAGTCCTGAGCTCAAAAAGTCTGTTGTTGATATTGAAGTGTATGCCGGGGTCAAGTGTATGCCGGGGTCAAGTGTATGCCGGGGTCAAGAAGTGTATGCCGGGGTCAGGTCTTGCAATGTAGCATTTTGACAGTCTGACCACAGCTGTTGATCTCAATTATGTTTGATTTTTATACATAAATGCTATTTTGCAAGACCTGACCCCAATCTTTCTTGAGCGGCTTTGTGCATTTGCAGAAAATGCAGCTCTGCGATACTTTTGCCAATGTATGCCGGGGTC
>JBBRMH010000049.1:0-22033 GCA_038230935.1 Burkholderiales bacterium
ATCGGGCAAATTGATTTTGCTGAGAGTTCGTACAAAGCATTGCGCAGGTTTTCGATGTCAGCCACAGGAAAATCTTGGGTGCTCAAAAATTAGGCAGTAGATTTTTTGAAAAAAACAGGGGTTTTCTGGCAGGCACTAATTTAGGTTTGGCGACTTATCAATATTCGGACACCTCCCGTTGCCTCCATCAAGCTGCCCTATTTCGGGTGCTCTGCCAAGTACACAATGATGTCTTGCCACTCGGATTCAATCAGCAACATGCCGGCGGCGTGAATGAACTCAGGCAATTCGGCGACGGTAAGCATGAAAATTCCAGGCCCGCTCAACTCAAATGCCTGCCCACAATGCCAGCCAGCTCAAACATCGTTACCTGCGGCTTGCCGAACACGGCCAGCAGCTTGGCATCGGCGTTGATCGCGCGCTTGTTGGCGGCGTCTTGCAGGCCTTCGGCCTTGATGTAGTCCCACAGCTTTTTAATCACCTGCGTGCGGGCCACTGGCTCATTGCCGATCACGGCAGCCAGGGCATCACTGGGCTTGAGGCCCGTGCCAGGCTTGGCAACGCGGGCGACTTTGGGCTTGACAGTTTTGACTGCAGGTACTTTCGTGGTCAAGACTTTTTTGGTGGCTACCTTTTTGGCGGCAGGCGCACCTGCAGCTTTTACGGCAACCGTTTTTCCAAACGGTGTTTTGATGGTCGCGGTGCCAGTTTTTGACGCGGCGGGTGCGCGCGGCGGAAACTTGGACGGTGCAAACTCAAAGTTGACCTTGCCCGCAGCGCTGTCCCAGGCCAGCATGGCCTTGAAGGCACGGCGGGTTCGCATCGACACAAACTTGTCAAGCAAGTCAGTCTTTCCGGTCTCCAGCAGTTTGACCATCTGCTCGCGCTCTATCGGCTGCTGCAAAATAACCTGGCCGGTTTTGAAGTCGCAGCTGGGCGTGGGTTGCTCCAGTGTGGGCACCGACTTGTCGCAGACATAGTTTTTACCCAGCTCAAACACCATGCCACCGTGCTCGGTGCCGCATTTGGGGCACTTGCCCAGCGGTTCCTGCGCGCTGAAGTCCTGAATCTCTCCAGTCTCTGCATTTTTTTCATCGCCAAAGTCAAACTCCAGCTTGTAGTTTTTGGTCTCTTCGTCAAATTTGATGACCATCTCGGCGGTGAAGGGCCAGCCCGCCTTGGAGCGGAAACCTTCAAGTGGACCGATTTTTTTATCGCGCAAAAACTGCTCGACTTCAGCAGTTTCAAAGGTGCGGCCTGCTGGGGTTTTTCCGAATGAGAACCCGCAGCCGTCTTCAGCCGCCGTACCGGTTTTGCCAGTACAGGTGTAGCGGCGGTAGTTTTCCCTGACCACGCCGCCGCAGTTGGGGCAGGGCGCCTGCAGGGCGGCATAGTCACCGGGAATACTGTCCCTGCTGTAGCCCTTGGCTTTGGCGACCATACGCTCGGTCATGGTGGCGATCTCTTGCATGAAGGTCGCGCGGCTGAGTTTGCCCTGCTCCATCTGGGCGAGTTTGAACTCCCACTCACCCGTCAGCTCAGCCTTTGACAGCTCCTGCACATCGAGCCCGCGCAGCAGCGTCATGAGCTGAAAGGCCTTGGCCGTGGGGATCAGCTCGCGGCCCTCGCGCAGCATGTATTTTTCAGCAATCAGGCCCTCGATGGTGGCAGCACGTGTGGCGGGCGTGCCCAGGCCTTTTTCCTGCATGGCTTCACGCAGTTCATCGTCGTCGATGGTCTTGCCCGCGCCTTCCATGGCGCCCAGCAGTGTGGCCTCGCTGTAACGGGCAGGTGGCCGGGTTTTCAGCGCTTTGGCGTCGGCGGTTTCAGTGTGTACGGTTTCACCGGGTTGGACTGCGACCAGTGTTTTGGCGTCGTCCTTGCTGGTGTTTTCGTCTTCGGCCTCCTTGCCGTAAATGGCCAGCCAGCCCGGTTTGACGAGCACCCTGCCCTCCGTTTTGAAGCTGTGGTTCATGCACAGAGAGACGCGGGTGGTCACCATGTATTCAGCACTGGGATAGAACACCGCCATGAAGCGCTTGACCACCAGGTCGTACAGCTTTTGCTCGGCCTCGCTCAGCCCGCTGGGGGCTTGCAGGGTCGGGATAATCGCAAAGTGGTCGCTGACTTTGGCGTTGTCAAAAATGCGCTTGTTGGGCTTGATGTAGTTGCCGTTCAGGGCCACCAGCGCATGCGGGGCGAGGTGCCGCATGCCGCTGTCGGCCAGCATTTCAAAGGTCTTTTTGACGACCGGCAAGTAGTCTTCAGGCAACGCACGCGAATCGGTACGCGGGTAGGTCAGGGCCTTGTGGCGTTCATACAGGCTTTGCGCAATCGACAGGGTGGTTTTGGCTGAAAAGCCAAACTTGCCATTGGCTTCGCGCTGCAGCGATGTCAGGTCAAACAACTGGCCAGGGGCATGCGTGGCGGGCTTGCTTTCTTCCGTCACGCTGGCACTCTGGCCACGAACAGCGTCGGCTATGGCCCGTGCTTCTTGCTCAGACCAGACGCGGTCGGCTCTGAGCTCCGCATCAGGCTCGGTGTTTTCAATATTGGCTGTGGTTTTCTTCCATTTTGGATCAAACCACTTGCCAGGGTACTCGCCTGCCTGGGCCTGAAAGCTGGCGTGTATTTCCCAGTAGTTGCGGCTGACGAACTTGCGGATTTTTTCTTCACGCTCGACCACCACGCTCAGTGTAGGCGTTTGTACACGGCCCACCGTGGTTAAAAAGAAACCGCCATCGCGCGAGTTGAAGGCCGTCATGGCGCGGGTGCCGTTGATGCCGACCATCCAGTCAGCCTCGGAGCGTGAGCGTGCCGCATCAGCCAGGCCCTGCATCTGCTTGTCGGTGCGCAGGTGGTCAAATCCGTCGCGAATGGCAGCGGGCGTCATGGACTGCAGCCACAGACGTTTGACGGGGTGTTTGCTTTTGGCGTACTGCTGGATCAGCCTGAAGATCAGCTCGCCTTCCCGGCCCGCATCACAGGCATTGACGATGTTGCCGACGTCCTTGCGTTTCGTCAGCTTGACGATGGCGTTGAGCCGCGCCCGGGTCTTGTCCATAGGCTTGAGGTCGAAATACGGCGGGATCACTGGCAGGTTGGCAAAGCTCCACTTGCCGCGCTTGACGTCAAACTCTTCCGGGGCCTGAATCTCGACCAGATGGCCGACGGCTGAGGTGACGACCCAGTTGGCGCTTTCAAAGTACTCGTCGTGCTTTTCAAACTTGCCCGCCGTGGGCGTCATGGCGCGCACGATGTCTTGCGCGACCGAGGGCTTTTCTGCAATTACCAGCGTTTTCAATTCAGTTGTCATAACAGTTGTCATAAATACTTCTTCAAACCTTCTACATCTTCAGGGAACATTTCCCCGCTTTCAGCAAACACGAACTGACCAATGCGGCCGTCTTGCGCGTTGCTTTTCAACACCACCACCACCGGCAAGCCAGCGGGTTTCGGTAGCGACTGTGCCACCTCTGCCGTCAGCATGCCAGCTGGAAAACTGTAACCCTTCGCTGCCAGATACGCCGATGCAGCCGCTGGCTGTTTGTCAATCGACAATGCCAGCACGCACAGACCTGCAGCCTTGTGCGCCCGCCACAGCGCTTCTATATGCGGCGACTGCACCGCACAAAAAGGACACCAGCTGGCCCACCAGTACACCACAAGCGTCTTGCCGCGCATCTCAGAGGCCCGCCAGACGCTGCCATCCAGCAGCGTCATGTCGGGCAAACGCAGCACGCTACCTGCCTTGGGCAAGGCTGTGCCGGATGCCTGCGCCCAGACCGGCCAGGCCGCACTGAGTGCAGCCACAGCGACAGTGCCAGACACAGCGGTCTGCACCAGCTCGCGCCGGCTTATGAATGGACTGGCAACTCGACTTGTCGTTTGCTTGGGCATGGCACGCTCCTGGGCTCAATGGCTTGCATATCTGGTTTTCCGGGCATCCCTACAATACGGGTTTCTCGCGCATATGCGCATGCACGCACTCGCGCGCTCATGCATGAATTAACCATACCAAAAAATTCACGGAAAATTTTGACGTGTCAAAAAACCAGCTTTCTGCCTTGTCTGCGCCCCTGTTACAAGTACCCGCACAGGCTGAAAAAACTGGCGATGCCCGGCGTATCCAGGTGCGCCGCTCTGGTGTGCACGGCAAGGGTGTTTATGCACTCAAAGACCTGGCCGAAGGCGAGACATTGATTGAATACGGGGGCGAGGTCATCTCCTGGCGCGAGGCGCTGCGCCGCCATCCGCATGACCCCTTGAACCCGAACCACACGTTTTATTTTCACATTGACGACCAGCACGTCATTGACGGCAAGCAGGGCGGCAACTCGTCACGCTGGATCAACCACAGCTGCCAGCCCAATTGCGAGGCCAGTGAAGACGGCGGGCGTATTTTCATCAAGGCGCTACGCAACATCGCAGCAGGGCAAGAGCTGTTTTATGACTACGGCCTGATCATCGATGCCAGATACACACCCAAACTGCTGGCTGAATATCCCTGCTGGTGCGGTGCCGAGAGCTGCCGAGGCACGCTGCTGGCCCCCAAGGAAAAAAAGGCGGGCAAGGCTGACAAGAAAGCCATAAAAGATGAAAAAAGCAAAGCTGGTAAAGCGCCCAAAAAAAGCCAGCAGAAGAAAGACTGAGTCACTGTTGTGTCACTGCCTCTGATCAACCCTTTGCCCATCCGCTGGCCCCTGGAAGCCATCTGGGAGGCCGTGGCACCTGGCTTGCCGGGCTTTACCGTTGAAGTCTTGCCCAGCGTTGACTCCAGCAACACCGAGCTGATGCGGCGCTTCAGGGGCTACCCGTCCTCCAGCGGAGGCCGCCCTACCGCCGAACCCCGGCCAGAACCCACCTTGCTGGTGGCAGAGCAGCAAACCGCCGGGCGTGGACGTCTGGGGCGCAGCTGGCTCAGCCAGCGTGGCGACAGCCTGACGTTTTCTCTTGGCCTGCTGCTGCGGCCCGCCGACTGGTCCGGCCTGTCACTGGCGGTGGGTGTGAGTCTGGCTGACAGCCTGGAGCCTGACAGCACCGACTTGCGCATTCGCCTGAAATGGCCCAACGACTTGTGGCTTGCTGGCGGGAAGGCCAAGCAAGGCGAACAAGACGTCCAAACTGACAGCAAGCTCGCCGGTATTCTGGTGGAAACCGCCAGCTGGGAAGGTCTACGCTATGTGGTGATTGGTGTCGGTATCAATATCCGTGCGCTTGAACTGCCTGCGCTGGCCTTACCTGACAGCGACAGCCCGCTGCCAGGCCCTGCCTGCATGCCCACACGGATGCCGCCCATACCCCCGGGCCACCTGCAGGCTTTGCTGCCCGAAATGGATGCCGCTCGGACCCTGCTGCGCGTTGTGCCGCCGCTGGTGCAGGCGGTACAGGCTTTTGAGCAGTTTGGTTTTGCGCCTTTCCAGGCCCGCTTTGCCCGGCGCGATGTGCTCTCTGGCCGGGCGGTGACGTTGTCAGACGGCACCACTGGCACGGCCTGTGGTGTGGGTGAAAACGCTGCGTTGCTGGTGCACACTTTGGCTGGCATGAAGGAAGTGACCAGCGCAGAAGTCAGTGTGCGCCCATGTTGAGGCTGCTGGTGCTGCTTTTGCTGCTGGCCAATGCGGGTTATTTTGCATGGTCGCAGGGCACACTCGCCCCCTACGGCTTTGCGCCCACCGTACAGTCAGAACCGCAGCGCCTGACGCAGCAGTTGCACCCCGAGGCCTTGCGCATTTTGACGCCACTTGAAGCCCGCCAGATAGAGAGCCCGGCAAGCTCAGCCAGCAAACCCGTACAACCTGCAGCGGCCATAGCATCAGAGCCTGCAGCGACTTCCAGCGCAGCAACCACCGCAACCCTGGTGGCTACCGCCAGCGAGGAGAAACCAGCATTAGCTACCCAGTGCCTGCAGGCCGGCCTTTTCAGCGATGCACAGGCTGCAACCTTGCGTGCCCGCTTGCAAGCCGCCTTACCCACCGGCAGCTGGGCGTTTGAGAGCAGCACCGAGCCTGCCCGCTGGATGATTTACATGGGCAAATACGCCAGCCTTGATGTACTTGCCAAGAAAAGGAGTGAGCTGCGCCAGCGCAACGTCTCATTCCAGCCGCTGAACAACCCGGCGCTGGAGCCTGGCTTGTCACTTGGCAACTTCAGCGCCGAGCTTGACGCCGAAACCGAGCTGGAACGCATTGCCAAACGCGGCGTCAAAACCGCCAGAATCATTCAGTCGCAAGCTGAAGTGCGCGGCCAAAAGCTCAAACTGGCCGCCGTGACGCCTGATCTGCGCGCCCAGCTGGAAGCCCTCAAGCCGCAGCTGCTGGGAAAAACCCTGCAGCCTTGTCGCTGAGATCAAGCGACACCACCAGCCCTGTATCCATTGATATCAAATGCTATGATTTAGATAGCTGATAGCCCACGTATTAACTGCCCAAGAGCCCTTTTTTACATACAGAAGTACACCATGATCATCCAGAAAGACACCGCTGTAACCTTGAGCTTCAAGGTCTCGGACACCCACGGCAAACTGATTGAAGAAAGCGCAGACCCCACGGTTTACCTGCACGGCGGCTACGGCAACACGCTGCCTAAAATTGAAGAAGCTCTGGAGGGCAAATCAGCAGGCTACCAGGTCACGCTGCAGCTGCAGCCGCAGGACGCCTTTGGCCTGCGCGATGAAAGCCTGCTGCGCACCTTGCCGAAAAAACAGTTCCCGCCAGGCGTCAAGGTGGGCGGCCAGCTTGAAGGCCATGGCGACGACGGCCAGATACAGGTATTCAACGTCATGAAGATCAAGGGCGACACCGTGCTGCTGGACGGCAACCACCCGCTGGCGGGCAAGGAACTGCGCTTTATCTTGAAAGTCATGGACGTGCGCGCAGCGTCTAGCGAAGAAATTGCCCACCGCCATGTACACGGCGAGCATGGCCACCACCATTGACTTCAACGCCCCCGCGTTCGCTGTGGGTCATGCTGTTTGCGCTGACCACGGCCTTTGCCCTTAGCCAGGCGTGGCGCACAGTGGCGGCCATCATGGCACCGCCGCTGCAGGCAGATTTTCAGTTAAGCGCGCAATCCCTGGGTCTTTTCGCCGGGGCTTTTCACTTTGCGTTTGGCGTCATGCAGCTGTTCATGGGCATTGGGATTGACCTGCATGGCGTGCGGCGTACCGTGCTGGTGGCGTTTCCGGTAGCGGTTGTGGGCTCGGTGGTGTCGAGCCTGGCCAGCAGTTTTCACATGCTGGTGTTGGGTCAGGTCCTGATCGGCATGGGCTGCGCGCCTGCCTTTCTGGTGTGTACGGTGTTTATCTCGCGGCACTTCCCTGCCATGCGCTTTGCAGCGATCTCGGGCATCACGCTTGGGCTGGGCGGCATTGGTATGCTGATCACCGGCACGCCGCTGGCCTGGCTGATTGAGGCCACCTCGTGGCGCATGGGCTTTGCCGCGCTGGGCGTGATGGCAGTGATGGCGTGGCTGCTGGTCTGGCAGCTGGTGCATGAGCCCGCCCTTGATGCGCTGCACCCCGCCAGCGCCCTGCCCAAAGAGTCGCTGCGCGAGGCGTTTGCCAAGTTTGGCGCGCTGTTTTTGCTGCCGCAAACGCTGGGCATCATGCTGCTTTCCAGCGTGGGCTATGCCTCGTTCATTGCGCTGCGCGGCTTGTGGCTGGGGCCGCTGCTGATTGAGCGGCATGCGTTTTCGCTGGTGCAAAGCGGCAACGTGGCGCTGGTGATGTCGCTGGGCTCCCTCATTGGTTCGCCGCTGTTTGGGCGGCTGGACCCGGGCCTGGCGCACCGGCGTCAATGGATCATCGGGTTTTCATTTCTCAGAGCCGGTTTGTTTGCTGTGCTGGCTGTGAGCAGCAGCCCCTGGGTAGATGTGGCAGGGCCAATTCTAATTGGCCTGCTGTCAGGCAGCCTGGTGCTGCAATACGCGGACACGCGCGCGGCTTACCCGGCGGCATTGACGGGCCGCGCCATGGGCGCTTTTACGATGGCCATGTTTTTAGGGATTGCAGCGATGCAGTGGCTGACGGGGCTGGTGGCCTCGGTTGCCACAGCGCATGGACATGACCCGTTTACGTTTGTCATGGCCAGCATTGCTGCCCTGCTGGCGGCGGGCGCGGTGGCTTTTACGCTGTTGCCCGGGCCTGACTAACTTGCAGTAAATGGACAGGAGCAGGTCCAGCAAACAGATTTAACATCATTGGCCCGCCCTGGGCCAATGGGGATGGTAGTCGTCGACTACAAAGGGATGCGAGTGACGCATCCCTTGACTGGAATCACCAGCGTCGCTGACATGGGGATGACCGGCTGGTAAATTGGCATGCGCATGCTCAATGATTTCCGGGTCCATAGACGGCCAGACCCTCAAGGCAGCCCCTACGGCCAGCGCAGCAGCAAGCCCCAGCACAACAAAAGCCACAGGCATGCCGAAACGCGAACCGAGCCAGCCAGCCAGGGGATAGAACAACAACCAACTGGCATGCGACAGCGCAAACTGCGCCGCAAACAGCGCAGGGCGGTCTTCTGGATTCGAGGATCGCCGCAGCAAGCGCCCGGAAGGCGTCTGGGCGGTGGCGTAACCCAGGCCGAGGACGAACCACAGCGCCATGACCGAGATGTGTCCCGTCACCCCTGTGCCAGCAAACATACCCCCGACCAGCAACCCGACGCCGCCCAGCATCACGCTGCGGTCTGCCAGCTTGCCCAGCAGGCTCGGCAAAGCCAGGGCAGCCAGCATGGAGCCCGCGCCAAAGCATGCCAGCGCCAGTGCGACTGCGCCCTGGGTTAAACCCAAACCGCCCTGGATGATGACCACGGTGTTCACAAACACCATGGAGCCTGCCGCAGCAACGGCTGTATTGATAGCGAACAGACCGCGCAGTCGGGGTGTTGCCAGATAGATCCGGAGCCCGCGTGTGGTCCGGTCGTAAATGCTGCGGCGCTGTGGCGATGGATGGCTCGGCAGCACGACCGACACCACCAGCGCAGCAGAGGCCAGAAACCCCACCACCGTGGCTGCAAACAGATCATGAAAACCCATCACGGTTAGCAGCGCCGCTGCCAGCATCGGACTGACCAGACTCTCCATATCGTATGCCAGGCGCGACAACGACAAAGCCTTGGTGTATTCATCTTCCTGCGGCAGCACATCGGGAATGGTGGCCTGAAAGGTCGGCGTGAAGGCCGCTGACGCAGCCTGCAGCACAAAGATCAACACGTAAATCTGCCATATCTGCGAGACAAACGGAAGCATCAGGGCAACGCCCGCCCGTACCAGGTCCAGCGTTACCAGCAGGGTGCGTCTGGGCAGCCGTTCGGCAAAGGCAGCTGCAATGGGTGCCACACCGACGTACGCGATCATTTTGATGGCCAGCGCTGTTCCCAGGACAATCCCGGCATTTTTGCCCGCCAGCTCAAACGCCAGCAGGCCCAGCGCCACGGTGGCCAGACCGGTGCCGATCAGCGCGATCACTTGTGCTGCCAGCAAATGGCGATAGGTGCGGTTGGTCAGGATGGTAAGCATGTTGTCTTTCTCGATGATGGGCAAGGGTGCCGATGAGGAGAAGCTTTCGCCCTGAGCTCACAGGTAACGCGTGATTTCCTTGAACTCCTGCATGGCACGGTGCTGGTCTGCCCCAAGCGGTCCTACCAGATCCTCAAGACAATGGTCCAGATGATCCTGGATCAAAGCCTTCTTGGCTTGCTCAATGGCGTTCTCTACCGCCTGCAGCTGCTGCGCAATGTCCAGGCAGGAGCGGCCAGCGGTCAGCATTTCTATCGTGCTGCTCAAATGCCCGTTCGCTTTTTTCAGGCGTTTGATGATGGCTGGGTGCGATTCGTGGATGTGTGGCGGTATCATGGACGCAGATTATCCCCCCGGGGGGATATTATCATTCGCGGTCAAACCCTTGAACACCTGATGACCCGACCCAATCAACTTTCTGCACGGCCTGTTCTGGCAACGCTGGGTATGCAGTGGCTTGTGCTGATTGTGATCGCCCTTGGAATGCTGGTCTCATCGATTGGGCTGACAAGTTCGCACGGACTCGCCGCCATGGCAGAGTCTCATGAGTCCGTGCAGCACGCTTTCCATTACCGCTGCCGTTCTGCTCGTCGCCGTGGTCATGCCCGCTGACTATGGCATGGATCCCACGGGCATCGGTCGTTTCCTCAAACTCACCCAGATGGGAGAAATCAAGCAACAGCTGGCGGCCGACGCTACAGCAAATACGGCCGGCACAGCAGCTGCCAGGTCAGCTGTTGCCGGAACAACTGTCGTTGCCCAGGCGACGGCATACTGAAGATGGTTGAAGGCGGTAAAGCTCAATATGCCTGGGTGGTCAAGGGTGGTACGGTCAACTTCGACACTCACGGTGACACAACGCTCAAGTCCATCAGCTATGAGAAAGGTCGCGGGGTAGCGTCCAAAGAAGGTGTTCTGGTAGCCGCATTTACAGGCAACCATGGCTGGTACTGGCGCAACCATGGCTGGTACTGGCGCAACCGGGGCCAGTCAGATGTCAAGGTCACTCTGCGTACCCGTGGCGAGTACAGTGAGCTGAAAAGGTGATTTGAAAGTGGCTCAGCAGCGCACGGGTGTGACGCGTTCACCTTTGTCATGGCCAGAATCAAAGTGCCAATACATGACCTATGCGGGCATCTCCATGACCGCCCAGAACCTGGGGATAAATGCGCTGCACCGCGTTCACGCCATGGTGCTGCTGCACGCTGAGCCAGGGCTGCGCGCCATGGGCCACACTGCGACAAAAACCGGACCATGCGGCAACCAGATGCTGGCCAAACGCTGCATGTCCCCAATCGGCTTGCCGCTTTTTGATTTGTGAGGGTGCAAAAAACTGCACTGGTGCCGGGCCGTGCAAGTCATTGGGGAGTGCCATGTCATTGACATGCGTCGCGCCGATGGCGCTGCTGTAGGCCAGGGCGGTGAAGCGGGTATGAACCTGGGCACGCAGACCGGCGTTGCCAGCAAAGTCGATGTACACACAGGGCGTGTCGGCACTTATGGTGGCCAGCTCTTCATAGGTGACAACGCGGTGGTAGCAGCCCAGACTTTCACAAAAGCTCCGGTTGCGCTCTGAAGTCAGACCAATGACCTCGACACCGGGGCGCTTGAACAACTGGTACGCGGTGCCGTAAGCTGTCTTGCTTGAAGCGCTGGACAGCAGCATGGTCGTAGCGCCAAAAAAGGCGTTGTCGGCCAGAAAGTCGTCAATCACAAACGATGTCACAAACAAGGGGCGCAACAGCGCTTGCAGGTCTTCGGTGGCGGGCGTGTAAAACGGGTCACGCCGGGTACGCAGGTAGACGTTGTACAGCGCGTGCAGTTTGGCACGGTTGGGCGCGCTTTCACTGAAACCGCCTTCGTTCAGGCGCGCGGGGGTGAGCACGGTGTGCGAGGCCATCGGCCAATAGCCATACAGGCGCTCGCCTGTAGCGATGCCGTCGCAGAGGCTCTCGACCACATTGCCAAAGCCCCAGACCGGGATCACACCCCAGCCATCCACACCCGTCGGATAAAACTGCCAGTAACTCATGAAGTCGCCAAAGGCGGCGTAAGTGATGTTGTTGGAGGTCAGCGCGAACTTGTCAATATGCACCCTGATTTGCCCCGCTTGCAATGCAGTATGTGCCGCTGTGATAACCCGGGTATTCGTCAGATCGTCTTTACGCAACTGGAAGGTGGTGACGTTGGCTGGGTCTGTCATGAAGGCTCCAAAAGAAGATGAAAAAAGGACTTTACAGCAAAAATATAACGGTGTTATTATAATTATAACAATGTTATAAATTAAGAATTTCCAGAGCATCACTTTCAAAAATCATGACGTTTGAAGATGAAAAAACCAGCCAGCGAGCAACCAATCGGGACTTGGTGCGCAAGAACATTCTGGACAAGGCCAGCGCCCTTCTCACCAACGAAGGCCCGCATGCGCTGTCGATGCGCAAGTTGTCCGGGGAGGTGGGCGCGTCCACCATTGTTTTGTACACCTATTTCAAAGACAAGCAGGAGATCCTCAACGAGCTGTATCTGGAAGGTTTTGCCCGCCTGCAGCAGGACCTGCAAGCCGTGCCCCAGGGCGATGATCCTATGGCCTATGTCACAGAGCTGGGCCGCACCTACCGCCGCAGTGCGGTGGCCAACAGCACCTACTACCAGATCATGTTCAGCCGCTGTGTGCCGGGCTTCACGCCAAGTGCAGACAGCTTGCTGAAAAGCCAGGCCTGCTTTTTGGTGCTGCGTCAGGGCGTGCAGCGCTGTGCTGACAGCGGCATGGTGCTGACCGCCAGCGTTGGCAAGACAGCGCAGGTGCTGTGGGGCACGCTGCACGGGGTGATCAGCCTGGAACTTTTCGGCTACCTAGGCACCCGCCAGGACGGCGAAGCGTTGCTGGAGCAGGCCCTTCAAACCATGGGTGCGGGCATGGTGCGACCCCTGCGGTGAGCGTGGCTGGCGCAATAGTCGCTGCCATTACAGGGCTAAAAGCATCGTTTTGAAGACATCGTTTGCGCAGACCACTTTTTTGACAATTTCCATTTCAATTCAACGCCATCCATTTCACCAGGACACCTATGCAAACCAGTCAACTTCAGGCGGACTACCTCATCGTGGGCAGCGGTGCCGTCGGCATGGCCTTTGCCGACAGTATTTTTCATGAGAGCCAGGCCAGCATGGTCATCGTGGACCGTCACCACGGGCCCGGCGGCCACTGGAACGATGCCTACCCGTTTGTGCGTCTGCACCAGCCATCGAGCTTTTATGGCGTGAACTCGCGCAAGCTGGGCAATAACGGCCTGGACACCGACCCGCTGAACCCCGGCATGACCGAGCGCGCTACCAGCGCAGAAATACTGGCTTACTACGAGGGTCTGATGCAAGACATGCTGGCGTCCGGTCGCGTGCGGTATTTGCCCATGACCAGCTACGTCGGCCCTCTGGCAAACGGCGTACCTGCTGGTCCTGACAGCAGTGACAACAGCCCTGACAGCTACACCGTCACATCCCTGCTCTCCGGCGCGATCACACACATACAGGTGGCGCGCAAGGTGGTAGACACCAGCTATCTGAACACGGCTGTGCCATCCACACACCCGCCCAAATACGCGATAGCTGAAGGCATTGAATGCATGCCTTTGAACAACCTGCCCAAGGTCAAGGCCCGCCCGTCTGGCTACGTGGTGGTGGGATCTGGCAAAACCGGTATCGACGCCTGTTTGTGGCTGCTCGCCAACCAGGTTGCGCCTGACCAGATTCGCTGGATCATGCCACGCGACAGCTGGTTTCAAAATCGCGCCAGCGTGCAGTCGGGTGAAGCTTTTTTCATGTCCACTCTCACGGCCATCGCCATGCAGTACGAGGCCGTGGCCAATGCGAACTCGGTGGCTGAAGTTTTTGCCAGCCTGGAGGCAACCAGCCAGCTTTTGCGTCTGGACAAAAACGTGGAACCCACGATGTACCACGCCGCCGTGGTGTCGCTCGATGAGCTGCAGGCCCTCCGCCAGATCAGGGACATTGTGCGCATGGGCCGCGTTGTGCGATTTGAAAGAGAGCAGATTGTGCTGGAGCGGGGGACAGCCCCCATGGATGCAGGCCGGATTGTGGTGGACTGCTCTGCCAGTGCCGCCGAGATGCGCCCTGCCGTTCCCGTTTTTCAGGGCCGGGTGATCACGCCGCAGTTCATACAAGCGTTTCAGCCGACCTTTAGCGCCGCGCTGATTGGCCATGTTGAATTGAGCTACAACGACGAAGCGTTGAAAAACAGAATCTGCAAGCCTGTGCCGCTGCCGGACACGCCAGTGACCTGGCTCACCATGCAAGCCGCCACCCTGGCCAACCGTTATGTGTGGGGCAGGGACAAGGGCATTGCACGGTGGCTGGTGGACTCACGCCTGGATGGCTTCAGCAAAATGATGGACGACGTACAAGAGCACGAAGCCGAAAAAATTGCAGTAATGGAGCGACTGCGCGCAGCCATTGTGCCGGCGGTCGGCAAACTCAAAACACTGCTTGCAGCGCAAGTGTCGTAAATGCCGTAACTGCCGTAAGGGCGAAGACCATACCAGTAGCCATTGGGAAATCAGACAGCAACTAAGCAATTGATCAGTAAAAGTCAACCCGTTTTTTATAGCGTTCAGCACGCTCTGTGTCATATTTTTCTGCATCAAATTGCGCCCCCTGAATCGCCCGCAGAACCTGGCCGCCGGTTGGCATGGCGGCAGCCGCAGTAAAACGCTCAGCATCCCACAAATGCGAGCGCAAGAAAGCCTTTGAACACTGCGTGTAGGCCTCATCAATATCGACCAGAATACCCAAAATCGGCGGCTTGCCTTCCACAGCACAGGGTGCAAGCAGACCGGCATCAGACGTGATCGTGGCGCGGCCATTGACGCGAAAGGTGTCTGTCACGCCAGGCACCACAAAGAGCAAGCCAATGTGCGGATTGGCCAGCATGTTGCGCAGCGAGTCTGCAATCCGGTTGCCCGGGCGCTCAGGCATGAGCAAAGTGTGGTCGTCAAGAATACGCACAAAACCAGCCGGATCACCGCGCGGGCTGAGGTCACAGTTGCCTGACAGATCACTGGTGGCGATACAGACAAAAGGCGAGCGCTCAATGAACAGGCGCGTCATCGCATTCAGACGATCACTGATTTTGGTGCAGGTCAACGCAGCTGGCTCGCCAACAAGTGCACGCAATTGCGCTTCGGTGCTGATGACGTGAGACGTACGGGGGTGCGTTGAGGGGACGGTCATCGCTGTCTTGGGTTACTGGATAGGGGTGGTTGGCTTATTTTAAAAAGCTTGGGGCGAATACACAAATAGGTTCAGGCGTCACAGTGCCGGATCAATCCATCGAACGCAGCACTGTGCCAGCGCCAACACAGGCCAGCACGACCCGATAGCGATTATCATCACGCCGCCAGATCTGGAGAACTGTTTTTTTCAGGCGGCTTGAAATTGTGGATATGGAAGATGGCTGGCCTTGTTCAGCCTGAGAAACCGTCACGGTTTAACCAACGATCAGGAGACAGGTTTTGGCACGTTCAGACATCGAGATTGCCCAGGCGGCAAACATGCGGCCGATTGTGGATTTGGCACGTGAACGCCTTGGTATTCCAGCCGAGGCGCTGGAACCTTATGGGCATTTCAAGGCCAAGGTTGACCTGAACTGGCTGGAGTCCCTTGCAGATCGACCCGACGGCAAACTGATCCTGGTCACCGCCATCAGCCCGACACCCCCCGGCGAGGGGAAAACCACCACCACGGTGGGACTGGGCGACGCCCTTAACCGGATTGGCAAACGTGCAGTCATTGCGCTGCGTGAGCCATCATTGGGCCCCATATTTGGCATGAAGGGCGGCGCTGCAGGCGGTGGCATGGCGCAGGTCGTGCCCATGGAAGACATCAACCTGCACTTCACGGGCGACTTCAACGCCATAGCGCTGGCCAACAACCTGCTGGCAGCGCTGATTGACAACCATATTCATCACGGTAACGAGCTCGGCATTGACACCCGCCGCATTGCCTGGCGTCGAGTGATGGACATGAACGACCGGGCACTGCGCTCAACGGTCGTGTCACTGGGTGGCCCCAACAATGGCTACCCGCGCGAAGACGGTTTTGACATTGTGGTGGCCTCTGAAGTCATGGCGATTTTTTGCCTTGCAAGCTCCCGCAAAGACCTCAAAGCCCGGCTCGGCAACATCATCGTCGCTTATACCCGTGACAAAAAACCGGTGCGTGCCAGCGACCTGAACGCGCAGGGTGCCATGGCCACCCTGCTCAAGGATGCGATCAAGCCGAATCTGGTGCAGACGCTGGAAAACACCCTGGCCTTCATCCACGGTGGGCCGTTTGCCAATATTGCGCATGGCTGTAACTCGGTCATTGCCACACGCGCTGCGCTCAAGCTGGGCGAGTATGTGGTGACTGAGGCCGGCTTTGGCGCTGACCTGGGCGCAGAAAAGTTTATCGACATCAAGTGTCGCAAGTCAGGCCTGCGCCCCGATGCAGCCGTGGTGGTGACCACCCTGCGTGCGCTGAAACACCACGGTGGCAGCAACGCGGCTTCGCTCAACCTGCCTTCGCCGGAAGCAGTCGAGCGTGGCCTCGTCAATCTGGAACGCCATGTGGACAACATCCGTAACCACTATGGCCTGCCCTGTCTGGTGTGTATCAACGCCTTTGACGCAGACACGGCAGAGGAGCTGGCTGTGGTGCGCCGCTGCACGGACAGCCGGGATGTGCCGATGGTGGTGTCGCGGCACTGGGCCGTGGGCTCGGATGGTGCGCAAGACCTGGCGCACGCGGTTGTCAAACTGGCAGAGTCAGGTACCGCGAAGTTGCGCTTTTTGTACGGCGATGACCAACCCCTGTGGGACAAGATGCGCGCCGTGGCAACGCAGATTTATGGCGCGTCAGATATTTCTGCAGATGCTACTGTGCGGGCCAAGATCGCCCAATTGCAGGCCGACGGGTTTGGGCACTACCCGGTGTGTGTGGCCAAAACGCAGTATTCGTTTTCAACCGACCCGAAACTGCTGGGCGCGCCCAGTGGGCATGTTGTCAATATTCGCGAAGTGCGGCTGTCAGCCGGCGCTGAATTTGTCATCATGATTTGCGGTGACATCATGACCATGCCTGGCCTGCCCAAAGTCCCCGCCTCCAGTGGTATGGACATTGACGACAATGGACGGGTGATTGGTCTGTTTTGAGCGGGGGGCATGATGATCAAAAGCACCGATGCTGCTGATGACAGTACCTGCAAACTGTCTCTTGTCGCAATAGTCAGCAGCTATGTATTCACGCTGGCAGGGGTTGGCCAGGTAGACCACCCAATAAGCCACAACAAGAATATCTGCAGCACCAGGCGCATTAGCAAAAGGGACTCAGGCACTGACGGGAAAAGTTGCGGATTAAGCCACATGTAAACATTTGCTGGTGTGACCGCAATCGTCAGGCAAATAAGTCCCACGCCAGCAGCACGCCGATACCGGGTGTGAAGTAAAGCCAACGCACCGATCAGTTCAAACACGCCACTGAGGTAGACAGCCTCAACGCGCAACGGCAAGCCCGGAGGGACGATTTTTAGAAAAAACTCCGGCGCGACAAAGTGACCGATGCCGCCTACAGCAAACCACAAGAACACGATGGACAGTGAAATTTTCTTGTAAGGCATACGTTTTTTTTGAGATGGTTTTGAACGCCTGGGGCTGCCCTTGAGCCAATTTGCGTAATGTATCCCAGTGGGACTGTCCGGCGACAAAGCCGGCCCATCTCCAGCAGCACGGGGCACCACCGCAAAGTCACTGGCTGAACAGAGTCTGAAGCCACTGTATGGATCGGTGTCACCTCAATGCGCATCCGTTCGCTACCGCACAGACACTGCACCCAGTCAGGTTCAGCATAAACCATGACGTTGTCCAAAGCGGTACGCTTTTTGATCTCGAAGCCATCGCTCGCTGTGTCCTTCTGACATTATTTTTAACACAATTGAATCGAGGTGAATAATGGTTTTAACTGGTCCCGGAGTCAAATCGATGCGCAAGCCCCGCAAAAAAGGCGTGGTGTCGGTGTCTGGACTGCAGAAGTGCCTGACCGGCATCAAGGGGTTTGACGAAATCACGGAGGGCGGGCTTCCGCGAGACAGAATCACCTTGTTATGTGGAGGCACGGGTACCGGGAAGACACTGCTTGGCGTTGATTTTTTGATCAGCGGTGTGCGCAACCACAACGAACCCGGCGTATTCATGTCGTTTGAAGAGACTGAAGATGACCTGTATAAAGACGTGACTTCGCTGAAGTTTGATTTGCGGGGCCTCGTCGCAGAGAAGAAAATTATTCTCGACTTTGTTTTGCTCGATCGAAAAGAAATTCAGGAAGCCGGGGAATTTAACCTTGAAGGAATCTTTGTTCGACTTGAACACGCCATCGACTCGATCAAGGCGAAGCGTGTGGTGCTGGACTCCATTGAATCATTGTTCGCCGGGGTCAAAGATGCAGGCATCCTGCGCCTCGAAATCAAGAGACTCTTTCGGTGGCTTAAGGATAAAAAAGTGACGTCGCTGGTCACTGGTGAAGGCAGACAAGGCATCGAGGAAGTGAAACAAGGCACTGCAGAGGTGACACAAGGCTCTTTCACGCGCCATGGCTTGGAGGAATACATTTCCGACTGCATCATCCTTGTGGACAATCGCGTCAGGGAACAGATCGCAACACGGCGAATTCGCGTCGTTAAGTATCGCGGCTCTAGCCACGGAACCAATGAGTACCCTTTCGTCATCGACAGCGACGGGCTTTCGGTGATCCCCATCACTTCTGCAGGCTTGAGCCAGCCGGGCACGGATGAACGGGTGCGAACAGGCGTCGCGTCACTGGATAAATTGTTTCAAGGGGGTGGGTACATCAGAGGCAGCACGATTCTTGCATCGGGCACTGCGGGGACCGGTAAGACCAGCTTGGCAGCCGCTTTTGCCCTGGAAACGTGCAGGCGTGGTGAGCGGTGCCTGTTCTTGTCGTATGAAGAGTCACCCGGACAGCTGATCCAGAACTTGAGTTCCATCGGATTCGACCTCGAACCGCTGATCAAGAAGGGGCTGCTGAAAATCATATCTACCCGACCGTCGTTTTTTGGTCTGGAGATGCACTTGCTCGACCTGTACAAGCTGCTGGCCGATTTCAAGCCGAGAGCCGTTGTCATCGATCCGCTGTCAAGTCTGTTGGGACAAGGAAACCGATTTGAAGTTCAGTCGATGCTGACACGCATGATCGATGCCCTCAAATCCAAGACAATCACTGGATTCTTTACCAGCCTGGTCTCTTCGGCTGCACAAAACGACACGAGCGGTGAAATTGGCGTATCGTCGTTGATTGACACATGGATTGTGGTCAGGGAACTGGAGGAAAACGAGGGGCAACGCCGCATTCGCGGCCTGTACATCGTCAAGTCGCGCGGCATGGGCCACTCCAGCGATGTGCATAAATTGGTATTTAGCAACGACGGACTGCTGCTAGAGCCAATGGATACCAGGGCTACGGCCAGACCTGATCAGAAAAAGAAAGTCGGGAAAGGGACCGCCACGAGCCGGAAATAACAAAAGCCTCCAGGAAACCCTACAATGCGCGCCCCCCCCCCCTCCCCCCTCAGCAGTCATGAAAAGCGATCATGAAAAGTCGATTTCAAGCTGTATCGTGGGAATTGGCGGCTCAGCGGGTGCCTTGAATGCATACAAAGCACTTTTGAATCACTTGCCAGCTGACACCGGCATGGCATTCGTGATTATTTCGCACATGAATCCGCAAGCTTATAGCCAGTTGGCGCAAATTCTGGCACGTCATACGATGATGCCGGTACTGGTCGCATCGAGCGCCATGCCTATCAGGGCAAACCATGTTTACGTGATTCCAGCCAACGCCGATCTGGCAGTTGAAAAATACAGGTTCAAGGTCATTTCGCCTCGTAGCCGACGCAACGCGCAAATTGATCTGTTTTTTGTTTCGATAGCGGAAGTTTTCGGTGACCGGGCGATCGGGGTCGTCTTGTCGGGGTATGACGGGGACGGCACAGCAGGGTGCAGGCACATCAAGGAAAAGGGCGGCATTACTTTTGCGCAGGATCAGTCTGCTGAAGTTGATTCCATGCCTGTCAATGCACAGGCGTCAGGGCATGTGGATTTTGTTCTGCCGCCGAACAGCATTTCTGCGGCCCTGAGCGAGATTGGAGCCCGCTTTGCCGGCAGCGTTTGAGAAAGCGGGTTTGCCTGTGAGGCTTCAGACAATTCCGTTTTCTCATCGACAGCAGAGCAGGCGCGAAAGCGCAGACCGTGCTTCAGTGCGACAAGGCGAAACAGCAACCTATGTACTTGATCTGCAAATGGAATAAAACCCGCTCTGTTTGCATGGCGTAATAGCAAGCCCGACTGATGCGTCAACGGCCACAATCAGCCAGCCTGGCAATAAAAAATAGCCGCGAACGGCCATTTTTAAACTTCACTATCAGCTTGCAACTGAAACGCTGTCCCTGAGCTGTTTGATGTGATCATGGTTGCGCTGCACACCCTGCATTTGCCGCTCCACCAGCTGCCTGAGTATCGCGGACATGGGCTGCTCAAGCGCCTTGCGATAAGTAGCCAGGGCTTTGTCTTCGCCGCGTTCGCATTCATCGAGTACCGCTTTGTCGTCATAGGTTGTAAACATCGTCTTGACGGCAACCCAGCCCCGGTGCATTGCACCTGCTGTTGTGCCCGAGTCATCGGGGGTTCCACCCAGGGCATGAATGTGTTCATGCAACTCCTGCGCAGCAGCCTGGCAGTCGTTGGCACGCTGTGTCAGCGCAGTTTTGAGGTCCGGCCTTTTAACCTGCTCAGCTGCCTCGCGAAAGCTGTACTCACCGTCTTTGCGGCACTCTGCGAGGTCTTGCAGCGTATCAAGCACATCGTCGTTGTTGACGCCATCGTTCTGGCTCACTTCAGTCGTCTGCGTGACCCGGCTCCACGCAGCACGTGTCGCATGCTGCGCCTCTGGCCATGCGAGCGCAGAGCCCGCATTGGCGGTATTCCAGTCGCTGGCAAAGCGTGGCTCCACATCGCTCCACTCGCCGCTGTACCGTGAACGGCCGTTAAAGCCCAGTCGGTAGGCAGGCGCGTATTCATCGAATGCAAAACCATCCTGATAGTACGGCTCGCTGGTGTAATTGTCGCGCCAGTACGCCTCTTCAGTGGTTGGATTCACGGCTTCCGCCGTATCCCTGCCGGCAAGACCGCCAGCCACAGCCCCCACCGTCCCGCCAACTGCTGCACCCACCGGGCCGCCCACCATGCCTATCAAGGCACCTGTCGCCGCACCGCCAGCAGCACCTACCCCGGTTCCTACCCCGGTATCTACTGGGTGCGCGCCGGGCTCGCCAGTAGTGGGGTCAAGCTTCAAATGTGTGGTTTCGTTGTTCATGCGCTGACTCCTTGAATTGCAAAAATGAAAAATACGCCAAACATGCAAATTACACGTTTGACCGCTTTTGCTTTGCATGAAACTCAGAGCGTAAACACGCCAGGTTTTGGCGTGTGTCGTCTCATGTCTGGAAAGTGTGTAGGTAATGGAGCCACGCGTTGCGTCAATAGCCGTGCCGTACGCTTTTTGGCCGTGACTCCATCTGTGATCACGGTTCGCTTTGGGAGGCTGGCCCGACTTTCATGATTTCATGATTTGCCTCCGAATCATGAAAGCTATTTCATTCCATTTCCAGATCGATAGGAGATTAGGCGCGAAGCTGCAGACAGTGCCTTGGCACGGCAAGGCGAAGCAACAACATATCGTATTGATATGGAAATGGAGTCACGTCAAAGGCGGACGGGCCGCGCTATGTGCCGATTGAAGAGGCCGGTCCGGCCAAGGCCTCGGCTGACTTCTTTTTAAGTCCGAACGCGATGACCAGCATCACAAGCATGCTCAAGCCCACCACCAGATAAGCGTGGCCAAAGCCTGTCAGCCCGCCGCCTTCAAAGTCCGCAATGGCGCTGATGCAGGTGACGGCCAGCAGTGTGCCCACCGCATTGAAAATATTGATCAGCCCCTGGGCTGTGCCGCGCAGTGCGGGCGGCGCTTCATCAATCGCAATCGAGCGCAACGCGCCGCTGACCACCACACCCAGCCCAACGCCCACCAGTACGGACGCCGCCATGAACGCGGCAAAGCCAGTCTGTGGCACCGCGCTTTGCAGGTATCCCAGCGTCAACAACCCGAAACCAAAGATCACCATGTTACGGGCACCCAGACGGTTGAGCAGCCGCCCGGCGGCCATGGAACCCACCATGGAGCACAACACCAGCGGCAGCAAGGCCAGCCCGGCGTGCTCGACGCTGATGCCGTAGGCCAGCGTGGCGATGGTGGTCAGAAACACGATGCCACCCATGGAAAACCCAACGCCCAGCGTCAACACATAAACACAAGCCAGTTGCCGGTTGGCAAACAGGTGCAATGGAATCATCGGCAGCGCCTGGCGGTTCTCAATGACCACCAAAGCGGC
>JBBRMH010000050.1:0-21882 GCA_038230935.1 Burkholderiales bacterium
CGGCTGCCGCGCCCGCTGTCCAGTCGCTTGATGTCATCTACCTCTACGCCAGTCCGATCACTTCCGTTTTCTTTAAAGAAAACGGTGCCAGCTACGACACGCTGAAGGAGCACTGGCGGGAGTATCTCCGGCCTTATGGCGGGGCTTACCGGGAAGTCTCACGTGCCAATTTGCTGGCAGGCTTGAGGCCTGGGGTGTTGATTCTGGGCTCGGCCATATTGCTCGATGCGCAAGAACGCAAAGCCATTAACGCCTTCACTGATGCGGGTGGCAGTGTCCTGGCCACCTGGGGCACGGGTGCGCGCAATGGCAAGGGCCAGTGGGAGGGCTATGGTTTTATTGAAAACCTGCTTCAAATGAAAATCACCGGCAAGGTGACCAACGAAAACCCTGAGCATTTCATCAACACCTTCGGCGACGGCCCCTTGAGCTGGAGTATTCCTGGGGGTGACCGCATTTTTCTTGGTGAAGTCGCTGAAACGCCCTTGCGTATTGACTCGCCCCGGCTGGCTGCCCGCTATTTTGACTGGCAGCGTTACCCTGCAGCCAAAAATACCAACGGTGCCATCGCGTTTCTTGAAACGGCAGGCTCTCGCCGTGCTTACTTTGGTTTTGCCGAGTCAAGCTGGGAGTATGACGACCGGCTTGAGCTGCCCAAATTGCTGGATGCCACCATCGCCTGGCTGCGCCGGGAGCGACGCGTGTTCAAGGCGGCCTGGCCCAACGGAGACCTGTCTGCCCAGCTGCTCGAAATGGACACTGAAGACAAATACGCCAATGCCATCAATTTCGCCAGCCACCTGGATGCCGCCAAGTTGAAAGGCACGTTTTATTCACTGACCAGTGTGGCGACCAAAAACAAGGAGATCGTCAACAAGCTGGCCGAAAAGCATGAGATCGCCTACCACGCAGAAATCCATTTTGGCTTCAAAGGCAAATCGCCGGAAGTCCAGCAGGAGCGTTTGACCAAGATGGTCGAGGAAATGCAGGACATCATTGGCGTCCGTGCGCTACCCAAAGTCACCGGGTTTCGTGCGCCCACCGAATCCTGGGACGAAAACACTGAAAAACTTTTGCGAAAAATGGGCATCCGGCATCATGTGGTCGGCCCCAACGCCAGTGAAGACCGCATGCCGTTCTTTTCAAAATCCGAGTTGGGGGTGGGGCCTGAAGACGCCCTGATCGTCCTGCCGAGAACCCAGATGGACGACCTCAACTACCAGCGGCTCAAGCTGGATTTGCCGCAAGCGTCTGCATTGATTGCGCTTGACTTTGACTACCTGCTGGAGTCGGGCGCGTTGGGTGTGCTTTCGGTACATTCGCAGAACTACGCACCCGGTGGCTTGATGGACAAGCTCACGCCCCCTTACATCAAGCGGTTGCAGGAGCACCGCAACGATATTTTTGTCGGCTCAGGCACCGATATAGAGACCTGGTGGCGTGCCCGTGAGCGGGTTGCCCTGCAGCCTGCAAAAGCAGGTCCCGTCAGCCTTGGTTTTGATGTACGCGCGCCCGGAAACGTCAAGGGCGTCACGTTTTTCGTCACCCATTCGGTTGTTGAGGGCGTGCTTAAAGACGTCAAGGCCGGGCGGGCTGATTTGCCACAGCCTGACATCCTCCGGATCGACGCTTACCGTTCCGCCATTGTTTTCAGGCAGGAACTGAAAGCAGGCCGTTACGATTACAGCCTGGAGTTTTAAGCAGTTGCCCGCAGCGTGCCGAGCGTCAAGGGTACAGGCCGCGCAACTCACGGGTATGCAAGATCCGTTTGCAAGCCACGATAAACGTCGCTGTACGCAAACTCACCTTCTGGTCTTGTGAAACAGCCCAGACCCCTGCAAAAGCGTGCTTCATGATTTTGACCAGGCGTGCGTTGATTTCTTCCTCATCCCAGAAGAAGCTTGAAAAGTCCTGTACCCATTCAAAGTAGCTGACCGTCACGCCGCCCGCGTTGGCAATCACGTCCGGCAACACCAGCACGTTGCGTGACTGCAAAATATCGTCGGCTGCCGGGGTGGTAGGGCCGTTGGCACCTTCAATGACCATGCGGGCCTTGATGCGGCCAGCGTTGGCGGCAGTGATCTGCTGCTCCAGGGCAGCCGGGATCAGGATGTCGCATTCCACGTCCCAGAAGCTGTCGTTGGTAATGACTTCAGCCTGTTCAAAACCGCCCACACTGCCCGTTTGTTCAACGTGCTTGAGCAGGCTGGGCACATCCAGTCCGGCTTCCTGGTAAATCGTGCCGCCGTGGTCCTGCACCGCCACGATGCGCGCACCGGCTTCAGCAAACAGCTTGCCCGCCACACCGCCCACATTGCCAAAGCCCTGTACCGCCACGCGCGCGCCTGAAATGTCCAGGCCAATGTGCTGTGCTGCTTCACAGCCCACGGTGTACACGCCACGTCCAGTGGCTTCGCGCCGCCCCAGTGAACCGCCCAGGTCCACTGGTTTGCCGGTCACCACGCCAGTGGCAGTCGATCCCGTGTTCATTGAATAGGTGTCCATCATCCACGCCATGATCTGCTCATTGGTGTTGACGTCAGGGGCTGGAATGTCTTTGTTGGGGCCGATGATGATGCCGATCTCACTCGTGTAGCGGCGCGTCATGCGCTCCAGCTCGCCCCGCGAGAGTTTTTTCGGATCCACCCGGATACCGCCCTTTGCACCGCCATAAGGTACGTTGACTGCAGCGTTTTTAACCGACATCCACGCCGACAGCGCCATCACTTCAGACAAGGTCACATCCTGGTGAAAACGCACGCCACCTTTGCCAGGGCCGCGTGAGACGTTGTGCTGCACCCGGTAGCCCTCAAAGTGCGCCACGGTGCCGTCGTCCATATGAATGGGTACATCGACAATCAGCACCCGTTTCGGACGCTTGAGGGTCTCGGCCCAGCGCGCCAGGCTGCCCAGGTGCGGTATGACGCGGTCAACCTGCTGCAGGTAATTTCCCCACGGACCGAGGTTGCTTGAGTCAAGATAAGAGGGCAGAGGATGAGCGCTGTGATCGACTGCGCTGGCGTTGGGGGCGTGCGACATGAAAACTCCTGTGTGGAAATTTTTTAAACCAAGCTGCACTTTAGAGGCGTACGCGTCAAATGTCCAAGGCCATGTTTTTTTTACGTCATGCAAAAAATGCATAAGTAGCCATTTCGCTTTGTTGATTCAGATCGCCGTCATTTTGACAATTTGAAGCTGCGCGCGTTCCGGCCTGTTTAGCCTGCACACCGACAGATTTTGGACTTGATGCTGGCGTGATGCGACAAGCTGCGGCAGACACCTGATTCCATTTTCAGATCAACAGGAAATTTGGCACGAAGCCGCAGACGGTGCCTTGACGGCCAAGGCGAAGCAACAACATATCGTATGGATATGGAAATGGAAATGGAATGAGCAAGCGCCCAGCAAGGGTTCGCCCCGTGCGCAGGGCTCCAGAAACCTGTCAAGAACCTGGAACTCTCGTTCCAACTTGCTCACCCCGTTTGTCATCTGGCGGAGCTTATGGGTTGCGACCCAACACTTCAAGCAGGGTTGCCGCCAGCTCTTCAGCTGAAAACTTGGCAATATAGGCATCAGCACCGACATTTTTCACATGGCCTTCGTTGGCTGCACCCGTCAGGGACGAATGAATGATCACGGGTAAAGACCGGAAGCGGGCATCGCCTTTGATGTTGCGTGTCAGTGTGAAGCCATCCATCTCGGGCATTTCGAGGTCGGTCAGCACCAGCGCAACCTTGTCCCTGACCGTCTTGCCTTCAGCCTGCGCCTGGGTATGAATGCTTTGCAGCTTTTCCCAGGCTTCTTTTCCGGTTTTGGTCATGACACAGGCCGCGCCCATATCGGCCAGTCCCTGCTCGATCATCGAGCGTGCAAGGGCCGAGTCATCGGCTGCAAGCACCACTGTTCCGGCGGGAAGCTTGATCCTGATGCCATTGGCCGTTTGGGTTTCGCGCTTTTCTGGCGTCATCACATCCTGCAATATCTGCTCAACGTCCAGCACTTGTGCCAGACGTGTGTTTTCAGCGTCGCCGTCCAGGCGGGCGATGCTGGTGACCAGACCGCCGCCCTGGCCCTCGGCAGACAGCACCTGCTGCCATTCAAGGCGGACAATTTCACTGACTTCCTCGACCGCAAAGGCCTGGGTACTGCGCGCAAATTCGGTCACCAGAAGAATGGCCAGGCCGTTGTTCGGCTTGCAGCCCACGACCGAAGACAGGTTGATAACGGGAATGATCTGGCCACGGATGTTGGCCACCCCCATCACATGGGGCGAGGCGTTGGCCATGCTGGTGATGACTGGCATGACCAGAATTTCGCGGACCTTGAAAACATTGATGCCAAAAAGCTCCCGGTGCCCGGAATCTGCGGCTTCCCCCAGGCGAAATAAAAGCAACTCGAATTTGTTGCTTGATGTCAGGTTGGTACGTTCGTCAATATCATGAAGTGCGGGTTGCATGTGTCTGGTCCTTCCGGCTGGCTATCAATGGATGAAAGTGCGCCAATACGTACATACACGCGCAACACTTTCAATTTAAGCCGGATCAGCTCCCCGCGCCTGCCCGATCAGCGTGACTGACACACCGTATATCGGGCTTTGGAAATGGCAGGTTTTATGTTACGAACTGAAGCGCGGCCAGCCGCGCATACACCTTGTTGGCCGCCACCAGGCTGTCGTGGCTGCCTTGCTCGACCATGTGCCCGTGGTCGAGTACGACAATACGATCGGCTTTTTTGACCGTGGCCAGGCGGTGCGCAATGACCAGCGTGGTTCTGCCTTTCATGGCCGACTCCAGCGCGGCCTGCACCATGCGCTCACTCTCGGCGTCCAGCGCACTGGTAGCCTCGTCCAGCAGCAGCAGGGGTGAGTTTTTCAGCATGGCTCGGGCAATCGATATGCGCTGGCGTTGCCCGCCAGAAAGCCTCACGCCGCGCTCACCCAAAAAGGTGGCGTACCCTTCTGGCAAGGCCTTGATGAATTCGTCTGCAAAGGCGGCTACGGCGGCGGCTTTGACTTCTTCATCGGTCGCGTCCGGTTTGCCGTAGCGGATGTTTTCGAGTGCGCTGCTGGAGAAAATCACGGCGTCTTGCGGCACGATGCCGATGCGTTGACGCAAATCATGCAGGGACATGTCGCTGGTCGATACGCCGTCGAGCTCAATGCGGCCCGAGTTCGGGTTGTAAAAGCGCAGCAGCAGCTGGAACACGGTGCTTTTGCCCGCGCCACTTGGCCCGACGATGGCCACGGTTTCACCCGGGGCCACGCTCATGCTGAAGTCGCTGAGTGCGGGCTGCAGCGGGCGGGACGGGTAGTTGAACGTGATGGCTTCAAATTTGATAGCGCTCCCCGTACGGATAACCGGGGCTGGCACGGGATTTGACGGTGAATGAATGGTCGAGCGGGTCTCCAGCAGCTCCATCAGGCGTTCTGTAGCCCCCGCAGCGCGCAAAAGGTCGCCATAGACTTCACCCAGTACGGCAGTGGCGCTGGCCAGAATAATCACATACACCACGGTCTGGCCCAGGTGGCCTGCCGTGATGTCGCCGCGCATCACCGCCTGTGTGCCCTGGTACAGACCCCACAGCAAGGCCGCCGAGGTGGCAATGATGATGAAGGCCACCAGCACCGAGCGTGCCTTGGTGCGGCGCACTGCCACGTTAAAGGCGTTGGTGGTCGAGACATTGAAGCGCGCGGCCTCGCGGTCCTCTGCGACATAGCTTTGCACCACCGGAATCGCGTTCAGCACCTCGGCGGCAATCGCGCTGGAGTCCGCCACCCGGTCCTGACTGGCGCGTGAGAGCTTGCGCACGCGCCGGCCAAACCAGATCGACGGGGCCACAATCAGCACCAGCACACCCAGCACCTGAAACATCAGGTACGGGTTGGTATAGACCAGCATGATGATGGCGCCCACGCCCATCACGGCATTGCGCAAGCCCATGCTCAATGAGGAGCCGACAACGGTCTGCACCAGCGTCGTGTCGCCCGTCAGGCGGCTCAGAACCTCACCGGTCTGGGTGCTTTCAAAAAACTCCGGGCTTTGCTTGAGCACATGCGAATACACCGCATTGCGCAGGTCCGCCGTGACACGCTCGCCCAGCCAGCTCACCATGTAAAACCGCCCGGCTGAAAACAGCCCCAGCGCTGCGGCCACCCCAAACAGCTCGAAAAAATGGGTGCGCAGTGCCACCAGTTGCAGGCCTTTTCCGGCGGCACTGGTGTCGCCACTGACCAGCCCGCCGTCAATCAGGCTGCGCAATGCCAGCGGGAAAACCAGCGTGGCAATGGCCGCCATGACCAGGAAAAACACTGCAGCGCCAATCCGGCCCGCATACGGTCTGAGAAACGGCAGCAGACCTGACAGCGAGCGGGGAGAACCCTTGGGCGCATCAGGCGCACTGGATGCCTTGGACGAGTTGGACAGGGAGGGCGCAGAAGAAGATGTAGCCATGGGGCGAGTTTATCCAATAAAAAGAACAACACCTTGTTGCTGCAAAGACAGCCTTGACAATATTTGTTTAAGCAAGTAATATTGGGTGATGGTTTCAATCCAGCATATCAACCCACCTGAAGGTTCAGCGTCACCCTCATCCAGCGCTTTCGCTGGCAGTCTGAAGGGCGACCCGCACGCGCCATCTGCTGCGGGCAATTCAGATTTTCTGGCATCCGCTGTGACATGCAAGGACGTGGATTTTTACCGGGCAGACGGTTACCGGCCTGACGACAGCGTGGGCTACCTGATGCGCCGCATCATCTCGCTGGTGTCTCAATCCATTGAGCGCGACATGGAGCCGACCGGGTTGACCAACGCGCAGTGGGTGCCTTTGCTCAAGCTGCACATGCGCCTGGCCTCTACGGTGGCCGAACTGGCCCGCGAGTGTGACCTGGACGCAGGCTCCATGACGCGCCTGCTGGACCGCCTTGAAGCCAAGCAGCTGTTGCGCCGGGTGCGCTCTTGCGATGACCGCCGGGTCGTCAACATTGAGCTGACAGATGCGGGCCGTGCAGCCGCCAAAGGCATTCCCGAGATTCTTTGCCGCGTTCAAAACACCCATCTGACCGGTTTTTCAGTGGACGAGTGGCAAACCCTGACCGGGTATTTGCGGCGCATTCTGGACACGGCACAGGCCTTGCAGGCGCCGGGTCACAAAGCATCTGAGCCGCCGCTGGACAAAGCATGAGAAAGCCCGCCACAGCATCCAACACCGAGAGTTGAGCCATGAAAAATAACCATCTGTATGAATCCCCGGCGTGCATCAGTCCTGAAGCTGCCAGTGCGTTGCCGGTCTGGCGCGCGTCTTTTCGCATGGCCGTTGTAGCTGCAGCGGGGCTGGCCGCCGCTGCCTTGATGGCCACCGGTATCACGGGCTGCGCCGATATGTCGGGCATTGCGCCGCAGGCCAGCTTGCGTGATGCGCAGTCGCTCGGGTTGGTGTCCTCCAGCACCTTCGCAAGCGCAGAAGTTGCCGCTGAGTGGTGGCGTGACTTTGGCGACGAGCAGCTCAACCAGGCCGTGGCCCAGGCGCTGAAAACCAGCCCTACCTTGAAGCTGGCGCAAGCCCGCCTGGCCCGCGCCCAGGCCGTGACCGAAGTCGCTGATGCTGCCACCTTGCCGCAGCTCAATGGCCAGATCGATGCGACGCGCCAGCGCTACACCGCCAACGGTGCTGTGCCGCCGCCTTTGGCCGGGTCGGTGCGCAACAGTGGCACAGCCCAGCTCAGTGCCAGTTGGGAGCTGGACTTTTTTGGTAAAAACCGCGCTGCACTGGATGCCGCACTCGGTAGTGCCAATGCGGCCCAGGCCGATGCCCAGGCTGCCCGCGTGTTGCTGGCCAGCCAGGTCGCCCGCACCTATTTCCAGATGCTGCGCCTGAACGAGCAGGCCGTGGTTGCACGCCGAACGCTGGCCCAGCGATCCGAAACCCTCAAACTCGTGCAAGACCGTGTCAACGCAGGCCTGGACACCCGGCTGGAGCTGCGCCAGAGCGAAGGCGGTTTGCCGGAAGCCCGTTTGCAGCTGGAGACCTTGCAGGAGCAACTGGCCCTGGCGCGCAACGCGCTGGCCGCCCTGACGGGCCAAGCGCCCAGTGCGACGGGTACACTGGGTACGGGCGAGGTTTCAGCATCAAATAGCCCGCCAGCGCAGGCATTACCTGCGCTAGCAGCTACTAAAAATGTAGCAACGGCCACACGTATTCCGGCAGACCTGCTGGGCCGCCGGGCTGACATTGCGGCAGCCCGCTGGCGCGTCGAGGCCTCCAGCAAGGATGTAGCCAACGCCAAAACGCAGTTCTACCCCAACATCAACCTGGTCGCGTTTGCCGGTTTTTCCAGCATCGGCCTGAACCGCCTGGTTGATGCAGGCAGCCAGCAATGGGGCGTCGGCCCAGCGCTGCGCCTGCCCATTTTTGATGCAGGCCGCCTGCGTGCCAACCTGCGCGGCAAAACCGCTGATCTGGATGCTGCGGTTGAAAGTTACAACGGCGCGGTGATTGACGCGGTGCGCGACGTGGCCGACCAGGTCACGTCGCTGCAGGCGATTGCCCGCCAGCAAACCGAGCAGCGCGCCGCTCAAAGCGCAGCTGTTGGCGCGTACGACATTGCCGTGCAACGCTACAAGGCAGGCCTGGGCAATTACCTTAACGTGCTGACCGCAGAGACCGCCGTGCTGGCCCAGCGCCGCCAGGCGGTGGACTTGTCAGCCCGTACGCTGGACACCCAGGTGGCGCTGATCCGCGCATTGGGCGGCGGCTATGTACCCGGCCCTGCCGTGGGTCAGCCGCCTGCTATCGCGCTCTTAAAACCATAGCGGGTAGCCCACGTAAAACCTGCCCCAATGCACTTTTCGCTATTAAACCGTAATCAAGCCGTAACTACTCAGGTGCCAGGACAGGAGTTTCCAGCGCAAAGACGCTAAAGCGCAAAGAACGCAAAGTAAAAAGACCCAATGGACTGGCTTTGCGAACTTTGCATCTTTGCGGCTTGGCGTTGGAAGTTCTGTTTAGTCGCCTTGCTGAGCAGTCACATCAAACTGTTATCAAACGCTTGTCCGGTCTGATTCTCATCCCCCTACATTTCCCCTGATTCCTTTCAATGAAGGCAATGCCCCCCATGAACGCTCCCCAATCAACGCCTGCTGCACCAGCCACGCCCGCACCTGTCGCTGCATCTGCAGCCGCCAAAGCCCCCGCAGGCAACCCCAAGCGCAAAAAAGCCCTGACGGCGCTGGCCGCCGTGGTGGTGGTCGCGGGTCTGGGCTGGGCCGCCTACGAGTATTTGGTGGCCAGCCACTATGAGTCCACTGACAACGCCTATGTGCAAGGCAACGTGATCCAGATCACGCCGCAAATTGGCGGCACCGTCATGGCCATCATGGCGGACGACACCGACTTTGTAAAAGCCGGCCAGCCACTGGTGCAGCTCGACCCGGCAGACGCCAAAGTCGCGCTGCAACAGTCTGAAGCAGCCCTCGCCCAGGCAGTGCGCCAGGTGCGCACGCTGTACGCCAACAACGGCTCGCTGTCCGCGCAGATCAATTTGCGTGAAGCTGATGTGATGAAAGTGCGAAGCGATGCCTCGCGTGCACAAAGCGAGATTGACCGTGCAACAGATGACCTCAACCGGCGTCAGGCATTGACAGGCAATGGCGCTGTGTCGGGCGAAGAATTGAGCCATGCCCGCACGCAGCTGGCCATTGCCAAAAGCAGTTTTGCAGCCGCGCAGGCCAATGTGGCGGCAGCGCAGGCAGGGGCCAACGCCGCACGTGAACAACTCGCAAGCAACCAGGCGCTAACAGATGGCACGGCTGTGGCACAGCACCCGAGCGTGCTGGTGGCTGCTGCCAAGGTGCGCGAAGCCTTTCTGGCCACACAGCGCGCCGCGTTGCCCGCCCCGGTCGATGGTTATGTGGCCAAACGCACGGTGCAGCTCGGCCAGCGTGTGGCGGCAGGCACGCCCATGATGTCCGTCATTGCGCTTAAAAACGTCTGGGTAGATGCCAACTTCAAGGAAGTGCAGCTGCGCAATATCCGCATTGGCCAGCCCGTCAAGCTGGTGGCAGACTTGTATGGCAAAAAAGTTGAATACAAAGGCACGGTAGCGGGCTTGGGTGTGGGCACAGGCGCTGCTTTTTCACTGCTGCCTGCGCAAAACGCGACAGGTAACTGGATCAAGGTGGTGCAGCGCGTGCCCGTGCGCATCACGCTCGATGCCCAGCAACTTGCCGCCAACCCGCTGCGTGTGGGTTTGTCGATGGTTGCCGAGGTCGATGTGAGCCAGAAAGATGGCAAAACCCTGGCAGACGCACCGCGCCCGGCGGCGCAGACTGAAGTGCATGCCTACAGCGTGCCGAGTGATGCGGCAGACCAGGACGTGGAGCGCGTGATTGCGGCCAACATGGGCCGTGCGGCCAAACCGCCACTACCCGTTGCCAGTCCGGTGCCTGCTGTGAAGTCTGGTGCTGCTGCCAATGCGTCTGCTGCTGCCTCCTGATGGATGGCTTTTTGATGGCTTTTTAAAGCCGTCCGCTGATCTTTTGTTCTGACCCAATCACCGCGCATTCATGGCCACAGCATCGCTCCCCGCATCTTCACCACCGCCTGCCAGCACAGCGCCGCCATCCCCGGCAGCGGCTTCTGCGCAATATGAGCCCCTGAGCGGCTCAGCCCGTGTCTTGGGCACGCTGGCGCTGTCAGCAGCTACCTTCATGAACGTGCTCGACTCGTCGATTGCCAACGTGTCGCTGCCCGCCATTGCGGGCGACCTGGGCGTCAGTCCCAACCAGGGGGTCTGGGTCATCACCAGCTTTGGCGTGGCCAATGCGATTGCCGTGCCGCTGACGGGATGGCTGTCGCAACGCTTCGGCCAGGTGCGCCTGTTCACGGCCAGTGTGGTCCTGTTTGTCATCATGTCCTGGTTGTGCGGCCTGGCGCCCAACATGACCACGCTTATTTTGTTTCGCGTGCTGCAAGGCCTGGTCGCCGGGCCCATGATTCCGCTGTCGCAATCGCTGTTGTTGTCCAGTTATCCCAAGGCGCTGGCCGGGCTGGCACTGGCCATGTGGTCGATCACCACGCTGATAGCGCCTGTACTGGGACCGTTACTGGGCGGCTGGATCACCGACAACATCTCCTGGCCGTGGATTTTTTATATCAACATTCCGGTCGGTTTTGGCTCTGCGTTCATCACCTGGAGCATCTTTAAAAACCGCGAAAGCAAAACGCGCAAACTGCCCATCGACTCGGTCGGCCTGGCGTTGCTGGTGATCTGGGTGGGCGCGCTTCAAATCATGCTCGACAGGGGCAACGAGCTGGACTGGTTTCATTCGGGTGAGGTGATCGCGCTTGGCATTGTGGCCATCGTTGGGCTGATTGCATTTGTGATCTGGGAGCTGACCGAAGAGCACCCGGTGGTGGACCTCACGCTGTTCAAGCGCCGCAACTTCTGGGCCGGTGCGCTGGCACTGTCGATTGGTTATGGCCTGTTTTTTGGCAATGTCGTCTTGCTGCCGCTCTGGCTGCAGCAGTACATGGGCTACACCGCCACAGACGCCGGGAAAATTCTGGCACCGGTCGGGTTGTTTGCATTGCTGCTGTCGCCGCTGGTGGGCAAAAACATCGCCAAGTTCGATCCACGCAAGTTCGCTGCCTTTGCTTTTTTCGTGTTCTCCATCGTGCTGTGGATGCGCTCGAACTTCAATACCCAGGCCGATGAATTCACGATTTTGATCCCGACCATTGTCCAAGGTGTGGCGATGGCGTTTTTCTTTATCCCGCTGGTCACCATCACGCTGTCAGGCATTGAGCCGGACCGCATCCCGGCGGCATCGGGCCTGTCAAACTTTGTGCGGATTCTGGCGGGCTCTTTTGGCACCTCGATTGCCACGACGGTCTGGCAAAACCGCGCGTCAATTCACCATGCGCAGCTCAGCGAATATGTGAGCCCAGGTGTGGGTGCCACCAACGGCGTCATGTCCGGCCTGGCCGGTGCCGGCCTCACCCCCGAGCAGGCCCTGGGCAGCATCAACCGCCTGGTTGACCAGCAGGCCTACATGCTGGCGGCCAACGATGTGTTTTACGCGTCAGCGGTGATTTTTCTGCTGCTCATTCCCGTGGTGTTTCTGGCGAAGAAAAACAAGGCGGATCCGGGCAGTGCGGATGCCGCGGCTGGCGCGCACTGACGAGGCACCCCGAGCGCGTTGTTTCAGCCTTGTGGTCAGCTCAATCAATTTAAATTTGATAGCAGTTAATGTCATGTTTACGCGGGCCTGAAGGGGTTTTTGTTGATTTAATTGACCAATCTGCTGAAATATCCGCTTCAGTGCCTGCCTGTGTATCTGATACAGATCACTTTGTAGGCGCATGCCGCGTCTGGGTGATTCATGCCCTGCATGGTCTTAGACTGGTGATGACTCCTGACGTTTATCAGGTGTCAAGTCGGCGTCTTGCCAACCGGTAACCAGCATGAAAAACTTCAACGCTTCAAGCATTCAAGGTGTCCTCAAGCGGTGGCCATCAGGCACAGCACGTGCAACACTCCTGGCCCTGGCGCTTGCTCTGACTGCACCCGCTTTTGCTCAAAAACAGGCGGTTGAAACTGGCCGCCAGATTGCCAGCCAGGGCACGCCTCAGGGGGTTGCGGCTTGCGCCACTTGTCACGGCGCGCGCGGCGAAGGCATGGCAGTGTTCCCGCGTCTGGCGGGCAGCGGTCAGGCCTACCTGCTGGCCCAGCTCAACGCCTTTGGCAACGGTTCGCGTAAAAACGCGGTGATGCAGCCTATGGCTGAGAAGTTGTCTGCTGCCGAGCGCGTCGCGGTGGCCAGCTACTTCAGCCAGTTGCCCGCGCCTTTTGTGGCTGCTGCCGATCCCGAGGCCACACCGTCAGACACGGGTGCCTGGCTGGCCACGCGGGGCCGCTGGGCGAACCAGCTGCCCGCATGTACGCAGTGCCACGGCCCCGGTGGCAATGGCGTAGGCCAGCAGTTTCCACCACTGGCTGGGCTGCCTGCGGCTTACATCACTGCACAGCTGCAGGCCTGGAAATCAGGCGACCGCCCGCCCGGCCCGCAAGCGCTGATGCAGCAAATCTCTAAAAAGTTGACTGATGCCGATATGGCTGGGGTGGCCAGCTACTATGAAAACCGCAAACCTCAACCCCCGGGCGCTGCCGCACCCGTACCCGGCCCCAGCCCCCAGACCCCAACGGCCAGTGCAGCACTGCCAGCGCCAGACAAACCGGCTGCCTTGCCGCTAAAGCCAGGCGCTTTTACCCCGCCGCCTGAGAGCAGCCTGCCGCAGGACGATTACGGCAAGGTCGTCAAGCGTGGCGAGCAGATTTTCATGGAAACCGGCAAATACGCCAGCCGCTACGTGGGCAACAGCCTGAGCTGCGCCAACTGCCACCTCGACGCGGGCCGCCAGCCTGACTCAGCGCCGATGTGGGCGGCTTTTATCCATTACCCGGCGTATCGCAAGAAAACCGGCCAGGTCGATACCCTGGCCTCGCGCATCCAGGGCTGCTTTGACTACAGCATGAACGGCAAGGCCCCGCCCGCCAATGACGAGGTGATCACTGCTCTGCAGACCTACTCGTTCTGGCTGGCCAAAGGCGCACCGGTAGGCACACCCGTGGCTGGCAGCGGCTATCCCAGACTGAAAAAACCAGCCATGCCTGCAGACTATGCGCGCGGTGAAAAGGTCTACGCCCAGAACTGCGCGACGTGCCATGGTGCAGATGGCCAGGGCCAGCGCGCAGTCGGCAAGCAGGTGTTCCCGCCGCTGTGGGGCGCAAAGTCTTACAACTGGGGCGCAGGCATGCACCAGCTGGCCAATTCCAGCGGCTTTATCAAGGCCAACATGCCCCTGAGCCAGGGCGGCAGCCTGAGCGATCAGGACGCCTGGGATGTGGCAGTGTTTATGAATAGCCATGAGCGGCCACAGGATCCGCGTTTCAAAGGCTCGGTTGCTGCCACACGCAAGGCCTTTCACGACTCCGATGACTCGCTGTATGGCACCACCGTGAACGGGCGTGTGCTAGGCGGGAAGTGATACGGGGCTGACAGAGTCTGCAGTCAAAGCCGCCTGCTGGAGCCGGGGCACTGGTTGATTCTGCATCCCTTATGCTTGTCTATTTGTTCTGCAATCTGTCCGGAACACCCAGCACCATCGAAAGAATTCACCCCATGCATCTGAATGCGGACTACAGCCAGAAGGTCGCTTTGAACCACAACACCCTGGACTGGGTAAAAAGCCCCGGGACCGGCGTTGAGCGTCGCCTGCTGGAGCGTGTTGGCGACGAGGTTGCCAAAGCCACCTCCATTGTGCGGTATCAGCCAGGCTCAAAATTTGACATGCACACCCATGAATTTGGCGAGGAGATACTGGTGCTTGACGGGGTGCTCAGTGACGAGCAAGGCGACTACCCGGCAGGCACTTACGTGATGAACCCTCCAGGCTCATCACATGCACCACGTAGTGATTCTGGCTGTGTTCTCTTCGTCAAACTCAGACATCTGGGTGTCGAGCAGCAACACCGGGAAGTCATTGACACAAGAACCGCAGCTTGGTGTCAAGGCATGGTGCCCGGCTTGACAGTGATGCCGCTCATGCGGCAAGGCCTGGGCTCCACGCTGGTTCGATGGGCTCCCCAAACCTACTTTAACCCGCACAGGCATTTTGGGGGCGAGGAGATCTTTGTGGTGGAAGGCGTGTTTGAAGACGAGCATGGGCGCTACCCGAGTGGCTCATGGATCAGAAGTCCGCACATGAGCCAGCATCAGCCTTTCAGCAAAGAAGGCTGCACCATTTTTGTGAAAACCGGGCATCTGGCTGGTGATGGGTTCATGGGCCAGTAGCTGGCACGGTGGGGTCGTGTGCTCATCCTTCTGCCAGAAGGTGGTGTCGCAAACTTCTCTATCCTGGTGCACAGCCAAACAGCGAGCCAGCGCATGGTGACGAAATTTATCTCGCATGAACGACATGTCTGAGCTGTACGCATCGACATACGCTGTCGTTTTCAGCAGCAAGGCACAATCATGCAGCTTCGGCACCTCAAGCATGTGGCAATGCAGATTTTTTTCGATACATCCGAAAAATAGGCACATAAATTGCTTAATAAATTATTGTGCACATAAATTTTATTTTTGTGCACAATAACAGGGTGTTGCATTCAACTTTAGTGCGACGCCTTTCCGCAATGCAGGCTTTATGCCCAACAAGGAAGCACACCATGACGCCATCCCATCCCAGTCTGACGCGCCGTCGCTTTAGCCAGATACTGCTAGCGACTTCCAGTGTCGGGGCACCTGCCTGGTTACACGCTCAAAACAAGGTCAAGGAAATTGTGGTCGGCGGTGCCGGCAGCCACAAGGCCTTCCTTGATCCCCTGATTCCGGTGTTTGAGCGCCAAACCGGCTGCAAGGTGATCTTTGAAGGCACGCGGTCGCTGGTCAATCTGGAGAAGATGGTCAACAACAAAAAACGCCAATACATGTCTGTTGTTCTGATGGATGACCCGGTCATGATTTCCGCCATCAAGGAAGACGTGCTGGAAAAGCTCTCGGTAAAAAATATACCCAGCCTGGGTAAACTCAAGCCTGGCACCGTACACATGGACGGCATGTGGGCCAATTACATGCAATCCATGACAGGCGTGGCGATCAAAACCGGCATGGCCAAAACCGTGCCGTCCTACGCCGCCCTGTGGGAGCCCGCGTTCAAGGGCAAGGTGGTGATTCCTTCGCTACAGAACACGGAAGGCCTGGCCATGTTCCTGATTGCCGCCATGCTGGATACGGGCAAACCCCTGAAAGAAGCCCAATACTTGCCAGACGCTGCTTTCAGAAAACTCAAGGCACTGAAACCCAACCTGCTCACTGTCTACACGCAACTTCCCCAGGCACTGAACCTTCTGGAGCAAGGAGAGGCCTCGGCCATCGCCGGCATGATTGCCTTCAACGCCGTTGACCGCAAGGCAAAGGGTGCCCCGATTGACTTTATTCTGCCAAAAGAAGGCGGTATGGCCATGCCTACGGGCATTGCCAAGGTCAAGGGCGGCCCGGAGTCCGACCTGGCCAACGCCTTCATTGAAGCGATGCTGGGTGCCTGGCAAAAACAGATCGCTGATATTTCCCTGGCCGCGCCCGCCAATGCAAGCGTCGCAACACCGGCGGACGTCCCCAAGGGAGCCGTGTTCATACCCGACTGGGCCTACATCAGTGAGCAGCGCAAGGGCTGGGTCGAGCGTTGGGACCGCGAGATGGCTCTGTGACCACGCGCGGCACCCCTGTATGAGCGCGCTCGTTCTGAAAGGTATCGTGAAGCACTACGCTTCTCATGCCGTGGTCAATTGCCTGGATTTGTCTGTGGAATCCGGGGAGTTTGTCTCGCTGCTCGGCCCGTCGGGCTGCGGAAAAACCACCTTGCTGCGCATCATTGCCGGGCTCACGTCGTGTGATGCTGGCTCGGTGCTTTTGGGCGATGCAGATGTCACGTCCATGGCCGCTCACCAGCGCAATATTGGGGTGGTGTTCCAGAGCTACGCACTGTTCCCGCACCTCACGGTTGGCGAGAATATCACCTTCGGCCTGAAGGCGCGCGGCGCATCCCGGGCCGACACGGCGCGGTCTGTAACTGCTGCGCTGCAATCAGTGCAACTCACCGCTTACGCTGACCGGCCCATTTCTGCGCTTTCCGGCGGGCAGCAGCAGCGCGTGGCCGTGGCGCGCGCCATTGCCACGCGTCCCCGGCTGATCCTGCTTGATGAGCCGTTGTCGGCGCTGGACCGCAAATTGCGGGAGACGATGCAAATTGAACTCCGGCAACTGCTGCGTGACGCAGGAATGACTGCGGTTTTTGTCACGCATGACCAGGAAGAAGCTTTGGTCATGTCTGACCGCATTGCGGTCATGAACCAGGGCGTGATTGAGCAGTACGACTCGCCAGAGCGCATTTATGACCAACCCCGTAGCGAATTCACGCTCAATTTTGTCGGGCTTTCAGCACAGCTAAAGGGCAGTCTTGGTGCTGACCACAGCAGCGTGCATACGCCGTACGGAGCCATAGGGATCAACCCACAAAACGTGGGCAGTCTCCAGGCGGGCCAGTCGGTGCTGGTGGGGGTGCGTCCCGAACGGGTGCAGGTCACGCGAGAAATGCTTCCTGTGCAGCAGGGCATCAACCAGCTCAAACTGGAGGTAAGCCAGAGTATCTACCGCGGATCAAACCGGCTTGTCTATTTCAAAACGAACGGTCCAGGCATGAGCCCGCTGCTGGCTGAAATTGCAGCACACCAGGGTTTGGCGCCACGTGAGGCAGATGTGCTGTGTGTCAGCTGGCCAGTTGCCGATACGCTGGTGTTTTCTTCTCCTTCAACTGCACAGGCGGTAACGCCATGACGCAAGCAAAAGCGCCATCAGCGTACCGGATTGGATGGCTGGCCTTGCCGGGTGCCGGCTACCTGGGGTTGGTGTTTGCCATACCTCTGGCGATATTGCTCGCTACAAGCTTTCAGAGCGATCAGGGCTCGTTCACACTGGCTGGCTACATTGGCTTTCTCAGCGATCCGTTCAGTGCTGTGGTGATGTGGAACACCCTGAAAATCGCTGCCATCACAACCGGCTTGTGTCTTTTGATTGGCTACCCGGTCGCCTTTGCCATGGCGCGCGCGCCAGTGGCCTTGCAGGGCCTGATGTTTCTTGCGCTCATCCTGCCACTGTCGGTGGGCGTGATTGTCAAGAGTTTCGCGTGGACCATTTTGCTGCGCAGCAATGGGCTGGTAAACAGCGCCATGATGGCGCTGGGGCTTGTCAGTGAGCCCGTCAAACTGCTGTTCACCGAGCGCGGCCTGGTGATTGCAGCCGTGCATGTATTTCTTCCCTTCATGGTGCTGCCTATATTTACCGTTGCCCGCCAGATCGACTCACGGCTGGCCGAAGCGGCTTCGAGCCTTGGCGCGTCACCCTTTTACACGCTGCGCAAGGTGACCTGGCCACTGTCATTGCCCGGTGTGGTGACGGGGTGTGCGTTTGTCTTTTCCATGTCGGTTTCGATGTATGTCATCCCTAATCTGCTGATTGGCGACCGCTACCAGACCTTGCCGGCATTGATGGCGCGTGCCTACCTGTTCATGCGTGATCGCCAGTCGGGCTCCACCATGGCCGTGATCCTGCTGGCCGTGGCCGTGCTGGTCGTGATCGGCAGCACGTTGTTGACGCGACGCCTGCAGTCACGCACCGCCACGGCTGGAGATGCCGCATGAGAGCCGCATTCTTTTCGCGCTGGAGTGGCAATCTGCTGCTGCTGGCAACCGCCATCTTCATGCTGGCACCGCTGATCGTTGTGGTGCTCGTTTCCTTAAGCAACTCCTCGGTCTTCAATCTGCCAGCTGGCAACTGGTCTCTGCGCTGGTACGAAGCGATGCTGAAAAAAGACGGCCTGGCAGCTACGGTGACACTGTCCTTGCTGGTTGCTGCGGGCGCTACTGTTGCGGCACTGGTGCTTGGCACGCTCTGTGCGATTGCAATAGAACACGGCCGCTTTCGCGGACGTGAGGCGCTGCTCGCCTTTCTGGTGTCGCCCCTGCTCATGCCGGGTCTGGTCATGGGCGTGGCGCTTTTGCAGGCCTTTCGCGCCATCGGCCTGAACGATGTGTTCTGGTCGTTGCTGGTGGGCCACATCGTCATCACGCTGCCCTATGTCACGCGCACGGTGCATGCAAGCCTGGCCCTTTTTGACATGCGCCTGATTGAAGCTGCACAAACGCTGGGTCTGTCGCGTGGGCGCGCGCTGGTCAAGGTCATGGTGCCGTCACTGGCACCAGCCTTCCTGACATCGGGTCTGTTCGCCTTCCTGGCGTCGATGGACAATTATCCGATCTCCATCTTCCTGACAGATGCACGCAGCAAGACCTTGCCGATTGAGATCCTGCATTACCTCGAAGAATCCCCCGACCCGACCATCGCAGCGATCTCGACATGCCTGATTGTTTTGGCCATCGTCGTGTTGCTGCTGGCCGAGCGACTCATCGGCATGCGCCGTCTTGCCCAATTTTGATGCCTATGACTGTACAAACCCTTGCGCCCACTACCCCCATTACCCCCACCACCATCACTATCCCCAGAGATTTCAAAGGCTACGGCCAAAGCCTGCCAGCCGTGCGCTGGCCGAACGAGGCACACGTTGCGGTGTCCTTCGTGGTCAACTTTGAGGAAGGCGCGGAATTCTCGATGACCGATGGGGATTCGCGCAATGAAGCCATCTACGAAGTGATTGACCAGCAGGCCTTTGCAGACCCGTGTATTGACAGCCACTTTGAATATGGCACCAGGGTCGGGTATTGGCGAATTCACGACCTTTTTGCGCACCATGGTGCGAAATACACCCTGAGCGCCTGTGGTCGCGCAGTGGAGCGCTCGCCCTGGCTGGCACAGCACGCATCAGCCCATGGCAATGAGATATCAGCCCACGGATGGCGCTGGGAGCGTGGCGTGGACCTGTCGCTCGAACAGGAGCGCGAAGCTATTGTCCGTACACGCGCCGCGATTGAAGCCGCAACAGGCCGTGCACCCCTGGGTTGGCACACGCGCTCCAATCCGAGTCAAAACACCCGCCGCTTGCTGGTTGAAAACGGTTTTCTTTATGACAGCGACGCCTACAACGACGACACGCCTTATTTCGTTCCGGTCGGCGAGCGCCGCCACTTGGTGCTGCCATATGCGTTTGATACCAACGACATGCATTTTCAAAACACGCAACGATTTGGCACGGGCAACGAATTTGCAGAATACGTTTGCGCAGCTTACGACTGGCTGTGGCGAGAGGGCGTTGACAGGCCGCGCATGCTCTCGATTGGCATGCATCTGCGCATGATTGCGCGACCAGGGCGCATGGCTGCCCTGGAGAAAATTCTTCAGCATGTATCTGCCAAAGGTGGTGCATGGATTGCCACGCGCGAACAGATCGCCCGGCACTGGCTGGCATGCACGCCATGAAGGCTCTGGAAGACGCGGTTTACCAGACGCTTTCACGGGCACTGCTGGCCGGAAAGCTCGCACCGGGAGAAGCTCTGAGAGAAACTGCGCTCGCTGAACTGTTTGGCATCAGCCGTGAGCGCATACGCAAGATACTCCAACGCCTGGGTACCAACCGGCTGATTGACATGGTGCCCAATCGCGGTGCGTTTGTGGCGGCACCATCGCTTGAGCAGGCCCGAGCGATCTATGACGCCAGGCGGATTCTTGAAGGCGGAATCATCTCGCACCTGTCCTTGAGCCTGGGCCCCGAATCGCTGCAGGTTTTGCGTGAACACATCGTCTCTGAAGACGCCGCGCTTGCAGCTGGTGATCGGGGTGAGTCAGTGCGTTTGTCAGCGCAATTTCACATGCTGCTGGCAGAAGCCACACACAACGTCTATGTCATTCAGCAAATGCAGGAGCTTGTCAGCCGTACGGCCATGCTGGTGGCCGTGTATGAGGCCGCGCAGTCGGCACATTGCGCCTGTGAAGAACACCGGGATATTTTTTCATGCCTGCTCAAGGGCGACGGCAGCGGTGCCACGCGGGCCATGCGCGCCCACTTGTCGCTGATCGAAACCCGCCTGCGTCCGGGTGCAGTGGCCCCCAATGCAGACGCGCTGTCAACATTGGGTGCAATGTGGACAAAGCACGCGTTGTCATCGCCTGAAGGCAGTTCCGCATGAGACTGTTGGCACTCAACCCAAACACCACCAGTGCCATGACCCATGCCGTAGTGGCACAGCTGGAACCCCTGCTGCCGTCAGGAAGCACCGTGTCTGGCTGGACAGCCCAGGTTGGCCCCGCTGTGATCGACTCACGCTGCACCTACGATGCGGCGGCCAGAAACATACCGGCTCTGTGTGCATCCTTGCCCGCCGCGCATGACGCCATACTCCTGGCCTGTTTCGGAGACCCAGGACTGGCAGCGCTTCGACAACTTGCGACATGTCCTGTTATTGGACTGGCCGAAGCAGCCATCACGGAGGTCCGGGACAAAGCCATGCCCTTTGCGATCATCACAGCCGGAACGCAATGGCCACCCCTGCTCCGCGAATGTGCCGACCTGAACGGTTCGGGATCTCTGCTGACTGGCGTTTACCCGCTTGCTGGTAACGGACGAGAACTGCGTGCCAATCCAGAGGCCTTCCGGGGCGTGGTTCTGGACTTGTCTCACCAGGCCAAAGAAGAGGGCGCTGTCGCATTGATCCTCGGCGGCGCTGCTTTTGCGGGACTTCAATTTGAGACAGCACAAGGCCTGCTCATCATTGACCCCTTGCGGGCTGCAGTCAGCAGGCTGGTGCACGCGTGTGAAAGCCACGCTGCTGACGCTTCGCAGTTCCGGAGCAACACTCACCGTCATCATCAGGGCTGACAGATCTGGCAGTGACCTGTAGTTTTTTTGATGTGACTAACTGCCGACTGAGTCGTCCCGGGTCGTGAAGGTTGTTTCACGCTGACCTCACATCAAGGCCTTTGCATGCAGCGCCACGTCCCGATGCGTGGCAAACCAGACATCCGGCAATGCCTGCATGTGGCGGATCAGCTCTTCCAGAATAAACATGCGCGAGCGGTAGCCGATGACGTGCGGATGCATGGTCAGCAGGAACAGACCACCTTCCTCATAGGCTGCGTCAAACTCGCGCCTGAAAATGTCCAGCACGGTGGTCGGTGCGGTGTAGGGTCGCAGTGCCGCAAACCGGTTCATGTTGAAGTACACCGCGTCGTCGCGAATCCACTCGACCGGCAGCTCGACGATGCCGGTGCGCTCGCCGTGCTCTTCCAGCTCATACGGGTCGTTATCGGCCATCAGTGACGAGTCGTAGAGCAGGCCCATTTCGCGCTGAATCTTCAGCGTGGCCGGTGAAAAGTCCCA
>JBBRMH010000051.1:0-21661 GCA_038230935.1 Burkholderiales bacterium
TCTTCCACCGAAGCCGTGCTGACCACATACAGATTCTGGTCAAACACCACGGTAAACACCATGGCCGTGCTGGGTGGGTTCAGGTAGCGCCAGTCGTAGTGGGTTTGCTGCTTGAGCACATAGGGCGTGACTTTCATGGGTTTGCCCAGCATTTTGCGCACCTGCTCCATCGGCATACCGGGCAGCACCCTGGAGAAGCTTTGCGGATTCAATACCTGCCGCAGCGCGCTCATCTTGCCGTCAGGCCCGACGGTGATCATGTAGTTGGCCATGCCCGCTGGCTGGCGGTTGTATTCAAAGGTTCGCGCACCGGGCTCCGCAGCCGCTCCGGGCATCGGCGTGGAAGCCATGTCCGAGGCATTCCAGACTTGTTCAGGCTCGCCAAAACGCGCCCGCACATCGGCCTCAGTCGCCACGCCCTCTTCAAGTTCGGCAATGCGCTGCTGGTCGCACGCTACCAGCACCAGAGCCATCGACAACAAACCCATGGTGGCAAGTGCCTTTGTGAAAGTTTTAAAGCGCACAGCAGTCCCCCGGTAAAATTGGGTCCAACGACATTCGTCCCCACTACAGGCAGTTTAGACCCATGGCCCTTCTCAATTTTTTTCGCCGCTCGGATTACACGTCTGAAGCCACCCAGTTCATTGACCAGCTCAAAGCCAACAAGCCAACGCTGGAGGCCGAGCAACGCGCAGGCCGGGCCTTGCTGTGGGACAAAAACCTCAACCGCACCGAGCAGGCCGACTACCTCGATGGCCGGGTGCCCCAGCAATCGTATGTCTATGGCACCAGCAGCCACCCGAACGCCAAATCATAGGCAAACAGTGCTCTACCGCACAGAATACCTGGGCATACCGCTCTGTTTTTCATAGCAGTCAAATTTCAAGCTACGTGACCAGCGGCTGCCGTGTCCCCTAATTTGTCCAGTGCCCTGACGCGCACCCCCTGCCGTCCTCAATCCCGACCAGGCCCGCGCGATGTCTGAGGTCGTTGACCCGGTCGCACTCGCACGCCTGTACGGCGAGCCGATGTTTGCCATGCCGCACGACCTGTACATACCGCCCGACGCGCTGCAGGTGATTCTTGAAGCGTTTGAAGGCCCGCTGGACTTGTTGCTGTACCTGATCCGCAAGCAGAACTTCAATATTCTGGACATTCCGATGGCGGCCCTGACGCGCCAGTACCTGACATATGTGGACGACATCCGCGCCACCAATCTGGAGCTGGCCGCCGAATACCTGCTGATGGCCGCCATGCTGATCGAGATCAAGTCGCGCATGCTGCTGCCGCCCAAAAAAGTCGCCGAGGGCGTGGAAGCGGAAGACCCGCGCGCCGAGCTGGTGCGCCGCCTGCTGGAGTACGAACGCATCAAGCTGGCCGCCCGCACGCTCAATGAGATGCCGCAATGGGGCCGCGACTTTCTGCCCGCGCAGGTGCATGTGGAACAGTCCCTGCAGGCGCGCCTGCCGGACGTGACGCTGGCGGATTTGCAGGATGCCTGGCAGGGCATCGTGCGCCGCACCCGGCTGGTGCAGCACCATACCATCAGCCGCGAAGAGCTGTCGGTGCGCGAGCATATGAGCATCGTGCTGCGCCGATTGCAGGGCCGCAAGTTTCTGGAGTTTGAAGACCTGTTTGATACCACGCGTGGCATGCCGGTGCTGGTGGTGACGTTTATCGCCATGCTCGAATTGTCCAAGGAAGGCCTGCTGGAAGTCACGCAGGCCGAGGCTTTTGCGCCGATTTATGTGCGGCTGGCCTACACCCCCACGCAAGCGTTCACTGAAGCGGCTGCGTAAGTATCTGAACACAGCCGCAGGAGCCGATTCATCCCGGTTGTCCGATAAAAACGGGGTCAAATCCCGTTAGACTGCCTTCTCAATTCAGGACAAGGACACCCCCATGACACCCGCCAGCCCCTACGGCACACTAAGCCCCACATCCACACCGTCAGCCCGCAAGCCCGTCAGCCTGCCGCGCCTGCGCGAAATGCATGCCCAGGGTGAAAAAGTCGCCATGCTCACGGCTTATGACGCGACCTTTGCCGCCGTGGCCGATGCCGCAGGCGTGGAGTGCATCCTGGTCGGCGACTCGCTGGGCATGGTCTGCCAGGGGCTGACCAGCACCGTGGGTGTGACGCTGGAGACCATGCGCCACCACACCGAATGCGTGGCCAACGGCTTGCGCCGCTCGCAAAGCGTGGCCTGGCTGATTGGTGACTTGCCGTTTGGCAGCTACCACGAATCAAAAGAGCAAGCCCTGCGCAGCGCCGTGGTGCTGATGCAGGCCGGCGCGCACATGGTCAAACTTGAAGGCGGCGGCTGGACGACCGAAGTGGTGCATTTTCTGGTGCAACGCGGCATACCCGTGTGCGCGCACCTGGGGCTGACGCCGCAAACTGTTCACGCGCTGGGCGGCTACCGGGTGCAGGGAAAATCCGATGAAGCAGCGGCCACGCTCAAGCAGGAAGCGTACAAATTGCAAGAGGCCGGAGCCGCCATGCTGGTGCTTGAAATGGTGCCCGCCACGCTGGCTGCCGAGTTGACCCAGACGCTCACCCGCTGCCCGACCATTGGCATCGGCGCGGGCGATGGCACATCGGGCCAGGTACTGGTGCTGCACGACATGCTGGGCATGAACCTAGGCAAGATGCCCAAGTTTGTACGCAACTTCATGCAGGATGCTGGCAGCGTGCGCGGCGCCATGGAGACGTATGTGCAGGCGGTTAAAAACGGCAACTTTCCCGTTAATGCCGAGCATGCCTGGTAGGCCTTTACCCTCAAGCCTGCACCATCACCGCCACTAACCACATCAATAAAAAAATAGTTGAGGAGACTGCATTGCACATCGTCCACACCATAGCCGAGCTGCGTGAAAAACTCTCGGAATTCAAATGCCCCGCTTTTGTACCCACCATGGGCAACCTCCACGACGGCCACATTGCACTCGTCAGGCAGGCCAATCCGCTGGGCGATGTGACGGTCTCCAGCATTTTTGTGAACCGCCTGCAGTTTGCCCCGCACGAAGACTTTGACAGCTACCCGCGCACGCTGGACACCGACGCACAGCGCCTGGAAGCCGCAGGCTGCAACGTGCTGTTTGCCCCGCGTGAAAAAGAGCTGTACCCCGAGCCGCAAACCTACAAGGTTCACCCTGCTACAGATCTTGGCGACATTCTCGAAGGCCACTTCAGACCGGGCTTTTTCATCGGCGTGAGCACCGTCGTGCTCAAGCTGTTTTCATGCGTGTACGCGGGTATGCCTGGCGGCGTGGCGGCGTTTGGCAAAAAAGACTACCAGCAGGTCATGGTGGTGCGCCGCATGGTGCAGCAGTTTGCACTGCCCATCGAGATTCTGGCCGGTGAAACCCAGCGCGCAGACGACGGCCTGGCCCTGTCATCACGCAATGGGTACCTGAATGAAGCTGAACGGCTGGAAGCGGCACAACTGTCGCAGGCGCTCAAAGCCCTGGGCACAGCGGCAAGGGCCACCACTGCCAGCGACTTGCCCGCGCTCGAAGCCCAGGCCATGCAATCCCTGGCCAGACGCGGCTGGAAACCTGACTACCTGACGGTCCGCCGCCGCGCAGACCTGTTGCCGCCCTGGGGCGATGTAGCCACGCAACCGCTGGTGGTGCTGGGCGCTGCCAAGCTGGGTAATACAAGGCTGATTGACAACCTGGAGATTTGAGGCTGAAAGTGCGAGCCCACTGGCTACGCCAAAACCCCCATTTTATATATTTGAATGCAGAACGTGAAGTGCAGGGAGGCAATTTCACAGCTTGATCGCCACTTGACGGGCGATTTTCAGTTGTAGACAGGCTACTTTTACTGACTTTTTAGCTGAAAATAGTCTCCAAGCCAATAAATACGTGCGCAGGCAGCTCCTTAATTCATAGCAGTTCCAAACTTGAAAAGACCCTGATGATGCCTTCCCCCAGCAAATCATCGGCAACATTTCCTGAGTGGCTAGGATCACGCCCATGACGCAACCCAACTCGCCCATGACGTGGTGACCGCAACCCACTACCAGCCCGACACTGGCTCCACCTATGCCTGGGTGCGGCTGATGGTGTCGCTGGTTCTGATGACTATTGGCGGGGCGGGCATGTATGCCGTGTCGGTTGTGCTGCCCAGCATTCAGGCCGAATTTGCCGTGAGCCGCTCTGACGCTTCGCTGCCGTACACCATGACGATGATCGGCTTTGGCGTGGGTGGCGTTGTGATGGGGCGATTGTCTGACCGCTTTGGCGTGATGGTGCCGGTGCTGGTGGGGGCTGTCGGGCTCGGCCTGGGTTTTGTGGCTGCCGGCTTTAGCAGCAGCCTGTGGCAGTTCAGTCTGGCGCAAGGCTTTTTAATTGGCCTTTTGGGCACCTCTGCCACCTTTGCGCCGCTGGTGGCAGACACATCGCAGTGGTTTACGCGCCGACGTGGCATTGCACTGGCCATCTGCATGAGCGGCAATTACGTGGCCGGGGCGGTGTGGCCGCCCATCATTGCCCACTTTGCCGAAACGGCCGGATGGCGGCAAACCTATATCGGCATCGGTATTTTTTGTATGCTGTCTATCGTGCCCCTGGCGCTGGTGCTGCGTCCCCGCCCGCCCATTTTGGCTGCGCCGGTGGCCGGTGCAGACAACGCAGCAAAGGCAGCCGCCGCGTTGCAGTCAGCCAAGCCTCTGGGTTTGAGCCCTGCAACGCTTCAGGTTTTGCTGTCGGTGGCGGGCCTGTCATGTTGCGTGGCCATGGCCATGCCGCAGGTTCACATCGTGGCGTATTGCAGTGATCTGGGTTTTGGCGCAGCGCGTGGGGCAGAGATGTTGTCACTGATGCTGGGCATGGGCATTGTGAGCCGGTTGGCGTCCGGCTGGATATCAGACCAGATCGGCGGTCTGCGCACCTTGCTGCTGGGTTCAGCGTTACAGGGTGTCGCGCTGCTGTTGTTTCTGCCGTTTGACGGTATGGTGCCGCTGTATGTGATCTCAGGCATGTTTGGCCTGTTTCAGGGCGGCATTGTGCCGAGTTACGCCTTGATCGTGCGCGAGTACTTCACCCCCCAGGAGGCCGGGGCACGCGTGGGCACAGTGCTGATGGCCACCCTGTTTGGCATGGCGTTGGGCGGCTGGATGTCCGGTGTCATTTTTGACTGGACTGGTTCGTACAAGGCGGCTTTTGTGAACGGGCTTGTGTTTAACTTGCTGAACATCAGCATCGTGTTGTTTTTGTTGTCGCGGGTGCGCAAAATTTATGGCACCCGGATTTTTTCCCTGGGTCGATAGCGGAGCGCTGGTATGTACAAGGTTGATTGACAACCAGGAGGTTTGAGGCTGAAAAATGGCATTCGCGCAATAAATACGGGCGCAGGCAGCTACTGAATTTATAGCAATCTGGTAGAAAACGTGGCCCTTCAACGCGTCGCTGCTCACCAAACAGGGGTTAAACCTCAGAAAAATCGTGCTTTGAGATGTGGGCAGCTCAAGCGGGCAGCTCAAACCCCAAAACCGACACGCGCTGAACCAGGTTGCGAGAAAACCGTCAAAAACTGCATTTTAAAGAGCGAAAATGCCCACAGCCCAATCAAATCATGCGCAGGCAGCTATTTATTTCATAGCATTTGCGTCTGGGCACAACCCGTACAGGCGATTGAAAGCGGCGACCCCGGCTTTCGGCTGCGGCAGCACGCAATGAGCCCGGAGCCTTTCAGCCGCAAGGCCTGCTTTCCTACAGAGACATCGCGCGCTTGCGGTGATCATAGCGATATGTCAGCTCTCACTGCTGGCATCTGGGCGGTACCAGGCATTTTCCTTAGCCCCCCGATTCAACTCAGGACAATTCTCATGCATGACATCATCGACACGGCTGTTGCAGCCGGTAGCTTTAAAACCCTGGCCGCTGCTCTGACTGCGGCTGGCCTGGTTGACACGCTGAAGGGCACCGGACCTTTCACCGTGTTTGCCCCCACCGACGAAGCCTTTGCCAAATTGCCAGCAGGTACCGTGGACGCGCTGCTCAAAGACGTGCCCAAGCTCAAAAGTATCCTCACATACCACGTGGTCAGTGGCAAGGTCATGGCCGCCGACGTGATGAAGATGGACGGCAAATCGGCCAAGACGGTCAACGGCGCTGATGTAAAGATCAGCACTGAAGGCGGTGTCAAGCTCAATGGCAACACGCACGTCACCAAAACCGATATTGACTGCACCAATGGCGTGATCCACGTGGTTGACTCCGTGCTGATGCCACCCGCCTGAAACTGAAAGCGCTTCTAGGCCACTGCCGGTGCCACTGCGCACCGGCTTTTTTTATTTCATCGCTTTCCAACGAAAGTACATCATGAAAAAGAATTTACTTGCCGCAGCTGTCATCGCCCTGGCCTCCCTGTCGGCCCAGGCGGCAGACATTGTCGATACCGCTGTTGCCGCTGGCAACTTCAAAACGCTGGTGACAGCCATCAAAGCCGCTGGCCTGGTTGACACACTCAAAGGCCCGGGGCCCTTCACTGTGTTTGCACCTACCGACGCTGCCTTTGCAAAAATTCCCAAGGCCGATCTTGACAAATTGCTGGCTGACAAAGCCAAGCTCAAGTCGGTGCTGACCTACCACGTCGTGCCCGGCAAGGTCATGTCCACAGACATCAAGCCGGGCATGGTCAAAACCGTGCAAGGCAGTGATGTAACGCTAGCCACCACGGGCGGCGTGATGGTCAACAATGCCAAGGTTGTCAGTGCCGACGTACCTGCCAGCAATGGTGTGATTCACGCCATTGACACGGTGCTGATGCCCAAGTGATGCTGACCAGGGCTTGGGGCAGCCAGGCCCCGCAGCGGGTAGGGACCTGACATGATCACCATCGCGCTCCAAGCTCTGCTTTGGATCAGCTTGCTTGCGTTTGTCGCCTGGCTGGTCAGCTTGCGCCAGAAAGATGTGAGCATTGTTGACAGCTTCTGGCCGCTGCTGATTCTTGCTGGCGCGGCGACTTACGCGTTGTTTGCGCCGCAACCCGGCCCCCGTGCGCTGATTGTGCTGGCGCTGGTCGCACTGTGGGCAGTGCGGCTGGCGGCCCACATCACATGGCGTCACTGGGGCGAGCCCGAAGACCGCCGCTACCAGGCCATTCGCGCCCGCAACCAGCCGCATTTTGAATGGAAAAGCCTGGTGCTGGTATTTGCACTACAGGCCTTGCTGGCGTGGGTTGTGTCATCGTCGGTGCTTTCTGCCGTGGTGAACCCAAACCCATGGAACTGGCTGGACACGCTGGGGATGAGCGTGATTTTGGCCGGTGGCTTGTTTGAAGCGGTGGCGGACTGGCAGCTGGCCCAGTTCAAGGCCGACCCGGCGCACAAGGGCAAAGTCATGGACCAGGGGTTGTGGCGCTACTCCCGTCACCCCAACTATTTTGGTGAATTTTGTGTGTGGTGGGGTTTTTACCTGATCGCGCTGTCGGCCTATGGCTGGTGGTGGGCCATTGCATCCCCACTGTTGATGACGCTTTTGCTGCTCAAGGTGTCAGGCGTGGCATTGCAGGAAAAAGACATCGCCGAACGCCGCCCCGACTACCGCGAGTACATCGCCCGCACCCCTGCGTTTTTCCCCGGTAAAAGACGGCACAGTGGCAGCAAATAGGAAGTCACAGGCGTTGATAGATGCTAAAAAATTTGATCTGCCGCTCTGTCGATTGCCAAATCGAGCTGTAGGGCATTAAATACCTGCCCGGCCAGCTACCAAATCAGTAGCAAATCGAGCGCAAAAAAGCTCAAACCAGCTCAGCTGTTGGCCCACGGCCCATCAGCGAAGCCACGGCCTGAAGCGGGGTGATTTCGCCGTCCAGCAGGGCTACCACCGCGCTGGAAATCGGCATCTCAATGCCCAGTCTTTCAGCCCGCTGCACCACGGTACGGGCGCAGTACACGCCTTCAGCCACATGGCCCAGTGACTCGACGGCTTGCTGCAGGGTGTGGCCTTGCGCCAACAGCAGGCCGACTTTGCGGTTGCGGCTCAGGTCGCCGGTGGCTGTGAGTACCAGGTCGCCCAGGCCAGACAAGCCAGTCAACGTTTCAGGCCGGGCACCCAGGGCAACGCCCAGACGCGTTATTTCAGCCAGGCCACGGGTTATCAGTGCGGCACGGGCGTTCAGGCCTAGCTGCAGGCCGTCGCACAGGCCGGTGGCTATGGCCAGCACATTTTTGACGGCACCGCCCACTTCAACACCCACGATGTCGTCGCTGGCGTACACCCGCAGTGTGGGGCTGTGAAACGCCTGCACCAGGGCGCTTGTGACATCTGCATGCTCGCTGGCGGCCACCAGTGCGGTTGGCTGGCCACGGGCGACTTCCTGCGCAAAGCTGGGGCCGCTGAGAACACCTGCTCTTAAATTGATAGCTACCTGCCCAAGTATTTCGTGCACCAGCAGCCCAAACGGTGCATGAACCGGGGCTTCAAAGCCTTTGCTGAGCCAGGCGACAGGCACGCTGACATGTTGCAAGGCTTGCAATATGGTGCGTGCAGCTGACACCGGCGTGGCGATGATCGCCAGGTCTTGCCCAGCCACCGCATCGGCAACCAGAGACATGCTGCACGACGCCTCGCCACCTGCTAGCAGCAAACCGTCGGGCAAGGCAATGCCTGGCAGATAGCGCTGGTTGGTGCGGCCAGCTTGCAGCGCCTTGACCAGCACCACATCCCGTGCCCACAGCGTGACCTGGTGACCTGCAGCGACGTGGGACGCTGCATGAACGGCCAGCGCCGTTCCCCAGGCGCCTGCCCCCAGAACGACAATTTTCATGGGCAGGCCATTCAGCCAGCCAGGCTGGGGGCGACGCCTGGCATGCTCAAACGATGATTTGCGGGGCAGCAGGCGTTGCTACGGCATCTGCTGCGGCCTGGGCCTGCTGCTGCTCGTACATCGCCTGGAAGTTGATTTCAGCCAGATGCACGGGCGGAAAACCACCGCGCTGGATCACATCGGCCACGTTGCCGCGCAGATAGGGATAGACAATTTGCGGGCAGGCAATGCCCATGAGCGGGGCCATTTGTTCGGGGGAAATGTTGCGGATTTCAAAAATACCGGCTTGTTTGGCTTCCACCAGAAAGACGGTTTTTTCTGCAATTTTGGCGTGGATGGTGGCTGTGACGGTGATTTCAAACAGGCCATCGGCGACCGGCGTGGCTTCAACACCAAGCTGGATGTCCACCCCTGGCTGCTCTTGGTTCAGCAAAATTTCGGGGGAGTTGGGTTGCTCCAGTGACAGGTCTTTGAGATAGACGCGCTGAATCTGGAAAATCGGGTCAAGACTGGCTTCGGCCATGGTGTGCTTTCAGTTTATTTTTTAAGGAAAGGGTTGGTGGTGTGCCTGTCCGTCATGGTCAGGCAGCGCCGCATTATCTCAGTGCCCCGCGAACAGGTACGGGCTGAACCAGGCGCGGGCAGGGTGAACGTTCAAGCCGCCTGGCTGGCATTAGCCAAGGTTAATTAACCAAGGCTGAGCAGCGGCAGCAAGCCGCCCTTGCTGTCCAGTGCGACCAGGTCATCACAGCCACCCACGTGGGTCTGGCCGATGAAAATTTGCGGCACGGTGCGGCGACCCGTGAGGGCCATCATGGTCTGGCGCTCGGCGGGCACCAGGTCCACACGGACCTCGTCAAGCTCGGTCACGCCGCGCGCTTTGAGCAGCTGTTTGGCGTGAATGCAATAGGGGCAGGTGGCAGTGGTGTAGATTTTGACGGTTTGCATGGGTGTTTTTGAGGGGTAACAGGGCCAATTCAGACAATCGGCCAGGGTGATGCGCTGCTGACAAGTATCAAAGCGCAGGGGATGAAAAGCCTTGCCTCTGCAAAGGCAGTCACGCTGTTTTCAAGCCTTCTCAAGCGGCAGGTTAGCCTCTTTCCAGGCTTTGAGTCCGCCGCCGAGCGCCTGGGCCTGCTCGTAGCCGAGTTTTTTGGCCACGGCCACGGCGCGGTTGGCACGGGCACCGGTGGCGCAGACCAAAATCACGGGCAGGGTTTTGTTTTTAACCGCCGCTGTCAATTTTTCTTCAAGCTGGCCAAACGGCACGTTTTTGGCGCCCACCACATGGCCTGCTGCAAATTCGCCCGCTTCACTCACATCGACAACGACAGCTTTTTCACGGTTCATCAGCTGCACGGCCCCGCTGGCGCTCAGGGCACCGGCGTTCATGCCGCCAGCAATCAGCGGCCAGACAAGCATGCCGCCAGAGGCCAGGGCAATGGCAATCAGCATCCAGTTATCGATCAGAAATTTCACTTTGAACCTTTTAGTATGTTGGGCTAACCGGGTGATTTTAGAATGCAGGGGTGACGCGTGTTACCAGCCGCCATTTTTTATCCTTACCAACCGCTTTCTGACTGCATCCCCATGTCTCAACCTGCACACAAACTCGTCCTGATTCGTCACGGGGAGTCCACCTGGAACCTTGAAAACCGCTTCACCGGCTGGACCGATGTGGACCTCACGCCGACCGGCGTTGAGCAGGCCAAAAACGCTGGCAGGCGGCTCTTGGCAGAAGGCTACGATTTTGACGTGGCCTACACCAGCGTGCTCAAGCGGGCCACGCGCACGCTCTGGCACGCGCTTGACGAGATGGACCGCACCTGGCTGCCGGTGGTGCACAGCTGGCGGCTCAATGAGCGCCACTACGGCGCACTGCAAGGCTTGAACAAAGGCGAAACAGCCAAAAAATACGGTGACGAGCAGGTGCTGGTCTGGCGTCGCAGCTACAACACACAGCCGCCCGCCCTGAGCGCCAGCGATGAGCGCAGCGAACGCGCCGACAGGCGCTACGCCAGACTGCAACCCGACCAGGTTCCGCTGACAGAATGCCTCAAAGACACGGTAGAGCGCGTGCTGCCGTTCTGGAACGAAGCCATGGCCCCTGCGATCAAGGCGGGCAAACGGGTCGTGGTGGCGGCCCACGGCAACTCGATCCGTGCGCTGGTCAAGTACCTCGACAAGGTGTCTGACAGCGACATCGTGGGGCTGAACATTCCCAATGGCACGCCGCTGGTGTATGAGCTGGACGCTAACCTGCAGCCCCTGCGCCACTACTATCTGGGTGACAGCGAGACCGTGGCCAAAGCTGCAGCCGCTGTGGCAGCACAAGGCAAGGCCTGAGCCCATACTGTGGTCTTAAGCGCAAAGGCCGTCCGGGCTGAGCCTGGCCTGTCCTGAGCTTGTCGAAGGGTCGAAGCCTTTGCCTGCACGGGTAACCCTTCGACAAGCTCAGGGAAAACGGTCTTCAATGAACAGTATTGAGGCCTGAGCGCCCACGCTGTCTGTGTGCTGTCTGAATGCTGTGTAAAGGACTGGTAAAAGCTGGTTGTCGGGACGCTTTTCAGGGCATTTTCAGCATTTTTTCGGTCACTTGGCCTCGCAGTTGGTGGAACTGTGACGCGAGGTCTTTGTCGTAGGTGTATATTTCTTCGAGTTTTGCAGGGCGCGTGCCTTGCAACGGGTGACGTAACAGGTCAGGCAACAGGTTTACCGGGGTATTTTCATGGGTCAAAAGCTCAAAATTGCAGGCTGGATTTCAATTGGTGCCGTGGCAGGTGCCCTCACGACCGTGCAACTGCAGGCGGTCGCGCGCGGTGGCCTGAGCCCTTTGCCGCTGGAGGAGCTCCAGCAGCTGTCTGCCGTGTTTGGCATGGTCAAGTCAGACTATGTCGAGCCTGTGGACGAGAAAAAACTGATCTCTGATGCGATCAGCGGCATGGTCGCCAGCCTGGACCCGCACTCGCAGTACTTTGACAAAAAATCCTTCAAGGAGTTTCGTGAGGGCACCAGCGGGCGTTTTGTCGGGGTCGGCATTGAAATTACCCAGGAAGACGGTCTGGTCAAGGTGGTCTCACCCATTGAAGGCTCGCCTGCTGACCGCGCAGGCCTCAAGCCCAACGACCTGATCACGAAAATCGACGAAACAGTGGTCAAGGGCCTGTCACTCAACGACGCTGTGAAAAAGATGCGCGGCGAGCCCAAGAGCAAGGTCGTCCTGATGATTTTGCGCAAGGACGAGAACCGTACCTTCCCGGTGACCATCACGCGCGAGGAAATCCGCACGCAATCGGTGCGCAGCAAGGTGGTTGAACCCGGTTACGCCTGGATTCGCCTGAGCCAGTTCCAGGAGCGCACCGTGGACGACTTCGCCACCAAAATCGAAGCCATCTACAAGCAGGAGCCCAACCTCAAGGGCCTGGTACTTGATTTGCGCAACGACCCGGGTGGTCTGCTGGATGCCGCTGTGGCTATCTCAGCGGCTTTTCTGCCTGAGAACGTGACCGTGGTGTCCACCAATGGCCAGCTCGCCGAGAGCAAGTTTGTCTACAAGGCCGCACCCGAGTTTTACCTGCGCCGCAGTGGCACGGACCCACTCAAGAGATTGCCTGCAGCCCTTAAAACCGTGCCTCTGGTGGTGCTGGTCAACGAAGGCTCTGCATCGGCCAGCGAAATCGTCGCCGGTGCCCTGCAAGACCACAAACGCGCCACCATCATGGGCAACCAGACCTTTGGCAAGGGTTCTGTCCAAACGGTGCGGCCACTCGGGCCGGACACCGGCATCAAGCTCACCACAGCGCGCTACTACACCCCCAGCGGCAAGTCGATTCAGGCCAAAGGCATCATCCCTGATGTGATGGTCGATGAGACCCTCGAAGGCAGCCCGTTTGCCGCCCTGCGTACCCGCGAAGCCGACCTTGAAAAACACCTGGGCAGCGGCCAGGGCGCTGAAGTCAAGGATGCCAACCGCGAAAAGGAACGTGAACTGGCACTCAAGCGGCTGGAAGAAGACGCCAAGAAAACACCCGAGCAACGCCGCCCGCCCGAGCTGGGCAGCGACAAGGATTTTCCGCTCATGCAGGCGATCAACCAGCTCAAGGGCCGCCCGGTTATTGTCAGCAAGACGGCTGTGGTCGAGAACAAGAACGAGAAAAAAGAGAATTGACCATCAAGTCAGGCCGACAGCGTGAATGACGCACAGCTGCTTCGTTACGCCCGCCATATCCTGCTGGACGAGCTGGGCATTGAGGGCCAGCAAACGCTGCTGGCATCGCACGCACTCATCATTGGCGCGGGCGGGCTGGGTTCACCAGTGGCGCTTTACCTGGGCAGCGCAGGTGTCGGCCACCTGACGGTGGTCGATCACGATCAGGTAGATGCCACCAATTTGCAGCGGCAAATCGCCCACACACTGGCCAGTGTGGGGCAGTTCAAGGCCGAATCCATCCAGCGGGCCGTTGCCGCCATCAACCCGGATGTGGAAGTGACTGCCGTGACCCAGCGTGCAGACGATGCGCTGCTCGACACACTGGTATCGCAAGCAGATGTAGTGCTGGACTGCACCGACAACTTTGCCACGCGCCATGCGATCAACCGCGCTACCATCAAGCACCGCAAACCGCTGGTCTCAGGTGCGGCCATCCGCTTTGACGGGCAAGTGGCGGTTTATGACGCGCGTGATGCCCTGTCACCGTGCTACGCGTGCGTGTTTCCAGATACCGGACATTTTGAAGAAACCCAGTGCGCCACCATGGGCGTTTTTGCACCGCTGGTGGGCATTGTTGGCAGTATTCAGGCTGCAGAGGCGCTCAAGCTGTTATGCGGCATAGGCCAGAGTCTGACAGGCCGGTTGCAGATGCTGGATGGGCGCAGCATGGCCTGGGCCGAAGTCAGCATGCCACGTAACCCCGCATGCGAGGTCTGTGGCAGTCAATGACAGCGAATTGGCTCAGGCTGGGGCTTGGCACTCAAGGGCGGGTGTAAAGATCGTTCGGCATGGCTGCCTTTGAAACCGGCTTGGCAGGAGCAGCCGCTGCAGGTTTCTGGCTCTGTGGCTGGGCTTTGGCTTTGGGGTCTGATGCCAGCGCCAGCACCTGTCGGCAATCAGCGTCCTGACCGGGGCCTGTTTCCACCGTAGCTGCCAGTGCCAGCAACGGGTTGATCAGGCCCAGGGCCAGCGTCAGTCCGGCGCGCCCAGCCAGGGCCACTTTGTCAGGACCGGCAGAGGGAGCGGCAAATGAGCCTGAAATTTTCAAGGGTGAGCGCAGTGACAAGATACTGCGGTCCTTGGGCTGCGGGTTGAGTGTGATGTCCAGCGTTTCATTGGCCAGGCTGACAGTGCCGCTGCCATTGATCACCGTGTCTGTCGTGTCCAGCACGATGGTCTTGCTGCTCATCAGGCCCTGCTTGACTTCAAAGGCAGCAGCTGCGCAGCGCAGCTGGACATTGCGGTCACCGCGCAGCAAGAACTTGATGACTTCACCCCCATCGAGCCCCACGAATTCCAGCAAGATGTTGCTGATCTCGCCTTTGCCCATCAGTACCGCCACATCACCAGAAGCGGAGCCCAGCATCAGGGCCGCCGAGTTACCGCGCCCTTTCAGAGCAATTTGTCCGCTGATTTTTCCGAAGCTGCTTTTGGTGGTCTCAATGGTCGGGAAAAGTTTGTTCAGCTGGACTGCAGCCACGTTCAGCCTGGTCTCAAAAGAAGCCGGGGCTGTGTTGGTGTCCACCGTGATGTGCCCTGCCAGCGTGCCACCTGCCACACCCAGTGCCACAGGAGCCAGCTGCAGAACGCCGCGGGTCAGCTTGACATGCACACTGCCTTTGTCCAGTGGCAGCTGGTCCACATGGCGAATATCTGCCGCGCTGTAGGTCACGTCCGCATTCATGGCCTGGAGCCGAGCCAGGTCGAGCGTGGCAGTAGGCAACACCTTGCGAGAGATGTTTCTGGCCTGACGATCGGCGGATGCCTTTTCTACAGCCGTTACAGCCCCTGAAGCGACTGGCTTGCTTGCAACCGGCAGGCCAATGACGGGCCTTAAATCCACGAAATCCAGCACCTTGGAGTGCACCTTGCCTGTCAGCAACGGGGTCGCGCCCGAGGTGTCAAAACTCAAATCACCTGCCAGGTCGGAGCCGCCCAGCATGCCACTGAGCTGGCTGGCTACCCAGACCTTGCCGTGTTTTTGCAACTTGCCACTGAGCTTGTAGGGCGGGGTTGAAGGCAGCACGACACCCAGCAATTTGTACAGTTCTTCCAGGTTGTTGCCACGTATGTCAAAGCTGGCGTCAAGCCCGCTCAGCGCCTGGAGGTTTTCAATCGAGCCTTTGGCTTTGAGTGTGGTTTTGCCAGCTACGGCATTGATCTCCAGTGGAAAAGACTCCTTCAGATTCTGGCTGAGCTGCAGCACTCCGCCCGCACGTCCGCTGGCCTTGAAAGGCTCGTTTTTCCATTGGCCTGTGGCCTGATAGGTCAGGGGTAGAAACACGGGTGTCGTCGCGATGCCTTGAGCCGAAGTACCTTGCTTGCCTGAGGCAGCTGATGCATCAGCCTCGGACGCAAGGGAGAATTGCGCCGTGATGTCAGCCCCCTGCGCTCTCGCGCTGTACTTGACCGTCCCCTGGTCTATCACCAGTGCGCCGATGGTGGGCGTTGCACCTGCATCTGACGTGTCTCTGGCCAAAGCCCAAGTGCGCCGCCCGTCGGACTCGATCTGCAGTCCAATCAGCGGTTTGACCAGTGAGACCCTCGGCATATCTACCTTGCCAAACAACAGCGGCCACAGTCTGATTTCAAACTCTGCAGCCGCCGCCTTGACCAGATAGGGCTCATGCGCCCACTCGGGGTTGGCAAATTCGACACCATCTGCCCGCACCGTGGTTCGTCCCCAGGGATATGGCTGCAGATGGACTGCCAGATGCTGGGTGATCTCAAAACGGCGACCCATCTGGCCTGACACATAGCGGTTGATCGGGCCGCGCATGGCGTCCCAGGGAAAGAAAAAAATCACCAGAATGACCAGTGCAATCAAAGCTGCCACTCCCGCGAATATTTTTTCAAGAACGGGATAGGGGGAGAGGGGGGTTTTCATGCATGTACCAGTCAATGGCGACAAGCATCCAGGACGTGGACAGCTTGAAGTATGACCACTACTGTCTTGCAAGAGCGCGTTGCAAACTATCGGCAATCACGATTAAAGTCTGTCAGTGCAAGACTACGACATCAAAGTAGGCAATTTCCTACAAACATTGACCAATGTTACTGGCAAAATCAACCTCAAAAAATCGATACATTAAGAATTGAGGCCATACCGCTCATTCGGGTCATACATCACTGGCCTGGAGCAAAGCAGCCTTTCTTTGCAAGCACCTTAAAGCATGCCCTTATCTGGATCTGATCTGTGAGACTCAACACCTATATCGTCGAAGACAATCCAGTGATCTGCGAAAACCTGATTGCAACGCTTGAAGAACTGGCAACCGTGCGCATGGTCGGAACATCGGACAACGAAAACGACAGCAAGTCATGGCTGCTGGAGAACCCGCAGGCATGGAGTCTGGCAATCGTCGATCTGTTTTTAAAGCAGGGCAGTGGCTTGGGTGTGCTGACGGCGTGCCGCAACCGCAAGCCCACACAAAAAATGGTGGTGCTGAGCAATTACGCCACTGCAGACATCCGCCAGCGCTGCGCGCAGCTGGGAGTGGACGCTGTATTTGACAAATCCAATGAAATCGACGCGCTGATCGATTACTGCATTGCACTTAACCAGGCCAGCGAATGAATGCATGCAGGGCAGGTCACTGAAATCAATTCATTTTCAAATTATTGACGGCCAAAAGCCTGCTCAGGTGCAGTCAGTGCTGCAACATGGCCAGGCGAGACAATAACGATAGAGATAATTTGAAAATGGAATCAGTCAATCAACTTGTTCTTCAGGGCGTAGTAAGTCAGATCGCTGTTGGAGGCCAGGCTCATTTTCTCCATCACGCGGGTTCTGTAGGTGCTGACGGTTTTAACGCTCAACGACAGTGCCTTGGCAATATCGCCTGCCGTCTCACCCTTGGCCAGCTTCAGAAACACCTGAAATTCACGTTCAGACAACTGATCATGTGCGGCCTTGTCGTTCGGCCGGTTCAACTGCTGCGCCAGCAGTTCGGCCACCGCAGGCGTGATGTAGCGTTTGCCCAGAGAAATGACTCGGATTGCGTCCACAATCTCGCCCGGATCGCACTCCTTGTTCAGGTAGCCACTCGCGCCCTGGCGGATCAGGTTGACCGCGTAATGCTCTTCAGGGTAGCCGCTCAGAATAAGTATGCCCACGTCAGGCGCTTTGGCGCGGATCATGGCCAGTGCATCAATGCCGCTCTGGCCGGGCATGGACAGGTCCATCACCAAAATATCAAGCTCTACATTGCGCACCAGATCAATCGCTTCACGGCCACTGGCAGCCTCGCCCACCACACGCAGGTCCACCTGGTCAGAGAAAAATTGCTTGAGCCCCGAACGGACGATGGCATGGTCATCGACGATTCCAATTTTGATCATGTCGCTGTCTTTCTATAGCGCCGGTGTGGCAGGCAAGTGAATATAAAACCTGGCCAGAGTGGCGGTTTGGGTTAACTTTCGCTCCCGATTATTGACGAATTACCCCATAAAGTACGTAGGAGAATTTCCCGTGAAAAAAATTGTGCTTCCCAGAATGGCTGTCAGCCTGCCTTTGGCGGTGCTGGCCGCCTTCAGCTTGCTGACCGTCAACGAAGTGAGCTTTCGCCAGTCAACTGCTGCCGCAGCCAACATTGAACAAGCCCAGCAAACCCGCAGTACCCTGAATAAATTGATGCAGAACCTGCTGGATGCTGAAACCGGCCAGCGCGGATACCTGCTCACGGGCGATATGACTTACCTCGAACCCTATACGTCAGCGCTGGAGGAAATCAACCAGAACATGGACACCCTGCGCCGGATGTTCACCCCGTACCAGGAGCAACTCGATGATTTTGGCGTAATGTCCCGACATATTTCACGCAAGCTGGCCGAAATTGATTTGACAGTGCGCATGCGCAAGGAAAACAAGGAAGAGGCCTGGAAGTTCGTTTTGACCACCGACGTGGGCAAAGAGCAGATGCTGGCGATCCGGACGCAATCCGTCAGGCTGGCTGCCAGCAGCATTCGCAAAATGGAGACAGGTCAAACCCAGATCAATGAGACGCTGCAACTCTCACGTATCGGCATTGCCATCATGGCGCTGGCTGGCTTGCTGGCGTTCTATATGTACTTGAAGCAAACCCAGGCGTTGCTGGAGTCCGGGCTACGCGAAAAAGAATCGCTGCAACGCGAGCGTGACCAGCTTGACTTGCAGGTGCGGGAACGCACCGCCAACCTCGCCAAACTGGCCACGCACCTGCAGAACGTCCGCGAAGACGAGCGGGGTTTCCTGGCCCGCGAGCTGCACGATGAACTTGGTGCCCTGCTGACAGCAGCCAAACTGGATGTGGCACGCCTGAAGTCACGCCTGGCCGGCAGCCTGCCGGAGGCCGTCGAACGCCTGCAACACCTGACCACGACGCTCAACAGCGTGATTGCCATGACGCGCCGTATTGTTGAAGACCTGCGGCCATCTTCGCTGTCACAGCTGGGTCTGGTGGCGTCGCTGGAGATACTGGCGCGTGAGTTTGAAGAGCGCTCGGGCCTGTCCCTCACCACGGACCTGGAAACGGTGGAGCTCGGTGGCGCAGCGCAGTTGACGGTCTACAGGCTGGTGCAGGAATCACTGACCAACATCGGAAAATACGCAGAAGCCAGCCAGGCCGTGATCAGCCTGCAAAACCTTGAGGGCTATATTTCCATCGAGGTCAACGACAACGGCAAGGGCTTCGAGCTGGGCAATATAGCCGCTACCAGCCATGGCCTGGATGGCATGCGCCACAGGGTCGAGGCAGCCGGTGGCCGCCTCAATATCGTCACCACCAGGGGCCAGGGCACAAGCATTACTGCCTTGCTGCCCAAAACGCATTGAGCGCCTGTGTCAGTCGCCGCCTACAGCATTTCCCCGCTGTGGATGACAAGTCCGCACGACACCAGCCGATGCGTGAAAACAGGCGTCTTTATTAACCTTGATATATGTGTTTCGGGACGTGGTTTGCTTCCACACAAACGCTTAATCAAGGAGCCGCTGATGCTGCATTACTCTGTTGTTTTTCTGGTGATTGCCCTGATTGCCGCTGTTTTCGGCTTTGGCGGTATTGCAGCAGGTGCAGTTGAAATTGCCAAAATTCTTTTCTTTATTTTCGCCATCATGGCCATTGTGAGCTTTGTAGTCGGCCTGGTCAAAAAGAACTGACGCCGCAGACGCACCACTTGCAGCGCCACCCCACAAAGTCCCGCACCAGCCATTGACAGACAGTTACCCAACCCACCTTTTTCACCTCAACCCACCAAGGAACCCCATGAACTCAACGACATCCAACTTTACCCGTGACGCTGTCCCCACCATGCGCAACGCCTCCAACGAGATCCTTCAGAGTGCGGATGACGCGCTGGACACCACCCGCAGCTACGCCAACCACGCGCTGGACAAGGCAGAAAACAAAGTCCGTGAACTGCGGGGTGAAGTGGATCCACTGGTTGACATGCTGGCCTCGAAAGCCCAGAAGCTGGCCCGTCAAAGCCTGGACATGGCTGCAGAAGCCAAAGACAAGGCACAGCAATCGCTCTCGCGTTACGCCAGTGCCACGACCCATTACGTGGCCGAGCAGCCGATGCGCTCGGTGCTGATTGCAGCGGCTGTGGGCGCTGCGGTGGCCCTGCTGGTCGCCTCGTCACGCCAGCGCAGAAACCGTTAAAAACAACGCCCGGAAAACAGTCCCTCGAGTCAAACGCACTCTTATCCCAACCACCTGCCTGACCATGCTGCACCCTCTTTTTTCAGCCCTGATCCAGCGTCCCGACCTGGCGCTTGATCATGCTTCGGCCTATGCGGCATTGATAAATCAGGAAGCCAGGGCTGCGGGTGATCAGATGGTCAAGCGAGGTGTGGCCTGGGCGCTGGCCGGGGTGGCCGGGTGCATGTTCATTGTGTTGACTGGCGTTGCACTGATGCTGGGTTTTCTGAACAACCAGTTCCACTGGATTTTGGTGGCTGTACCGGGCACCGCACTTTTGCTGACAATCGTGGCCCTGGTCAGGGCACAACAACCGCTGACTGCAGAGAATTTCCCGGAACTCAAAGCCCAGATTGCCAGCGACGCCCGCGCCTTGCGCATGGCAGCCTGAAGCACTGATCTGCAAACCTGCCATGACCAGCAACCGCGAACCTACCCCTCAAGACCGGCTGGCAGCCAGTCGTCAGGCCATACTCAGGCTCATGAACGCCAGAAGAGAGCCGCATCCTGGTGCCCGCGAGCCGTCCCTTCTTGACGATGCGTCAGACACGCCAGATGCTGAACCCGCCTACAGCGCATGGCAAACCCTGCAACGTGCATTGCGCGTGTGGTGGCACAACCATCCAGCGCAACTCGCCCTGGAACTGGGTCGGCCCGTGCTGGACAAATATGCTGAAGAAAAACCGCTGCAGCTGCTGGGTGTTTCTGCCGCTGCAGGAGCTGCCATTGTTTTTTTAAAGCCGTGGCGACTCGTGTCTGTCACAGGCCTGGCACTGGCTGCCATCAAACACTCAAACGTTTCAGGATTTTTGCTGTCGCTGGTGACCACACAACCCCATTCATCCGCACAAAAAGACCATCAATAAAGGACTCTCCATGAACCAGATTACAAAACTCAAACCAGCCACGCAAGCCGCTGCGCCAGTTTCTTTGAATGACGAACTGGTCATCAACGAGGCCGGCCTGGAGGCAGCCCGCAAGAGCCTCGATGATGGTGCCGTGACGCCCGCCTATGGACCACATCGCGAGGCGATTATCAAATTGCTCAACGACTCGCTGGCTACCGAGCTGGTGTGCGTGTTGCGCTACAAGCGCCACCACTTCATGGCCACCGGTCTGGCGTCCCCCAAGATTGCCGAAGAATTCATGGTGCATGCCAATGAGGAATCAGCCCATGCTGACCGCATTGCACAACGCATTGTGCAGCTGGGTGGTGAGCCTGATTTTTCGCCCGCTACCTTGCTCGCACGCAGCCACGCAGACTATGACGCGTCCAATGATTTGAAAACCATGGTGCGTGTTAACCTGATTGCCGAGCGCGTGGCTGTGGAGACGTATCATCAGATGATTGCGTTGATTGGTGACAAGGACACCACCACGCGCCGCATGCTGGAAGACATTCTGGCCCAGGAAGAAGAACATGCAGACGAGCTGAGCGACTGGCTCGAAGGCTGAACGTATCCGCATGCCTGCCAGCGTGGTGCCGCTGACAGGCAGGCTTTTGAAAAACTGCACTGATCCAACCTAATAAACCAAAGAGGAATTACCATGAAATTCGCCCGCTCCACTGCTGTTATCTGTGCTTTCGCCGCGCTCGCTGGCATGACCGTGTTATCTACTGGCTGCGCCGTCGGCCGGGGTCAGGAAACGACGGGTTCGTACATCGACGACGCCGGTATCACCACCATGGTGAAGGCCAAATTCGTTGAAGACAAGACCGTTGCAGCATCGTCCATCAGTGTGGAAACACTCAATGGCACAGTGCAACTCTCGGGTTTTGCAAAATCCGGTGCTGAAAAATCACAGGCTGAAGCCATTGCCCGTGGTGTGAAAAATGTCAGGGCTGTGCGTAACGACATCGTCGTTCGTCCTTAAATCTGCAACTGCAGGCCAGCCCGCAAGGGCTGACGATAAAACAGGTGCTGGCTGTAAGCCACCACCTGTTTTTTTTGTCCCAGATTCGAGTTTTGAGGTCTCATTCCATTTCCATTTCCA
>JBBRMH010000052.1:0-21072 GCA_038230935.1 Burkholderiales bacterium
ATGGCGCATACCCTGAAAACCTTGGCCGGTGGCGCAGCCTACGCGTTGCGAAAACAGACGGTGGAGCCGGTCTTTGGGATCATCAAGTCGGTGATGGGCTTTCGTCAGTTCTCGTTGCGCGGTTTGAAGAAGGTGACGGGGAGTGGAATCTGGTTTGCCTGGCCTGGAATGTCAAGCGCATGGCCGTATTGCGTCTGAAAACGCCATGAAGAGTGAAATTGCGTTGGGAAATCGCGAAAAACATCGAAATGACGCGAAAAGCGCCTATTTTTTGAGCACTTTTACAATTCGGGGGCTTGGGGTCGGATCAAGCCCGACAGGCTGCTAGCCATACGGTCCCGGACATGTCGAAATTGGCTTGGATAAGAAAGCTGCACTCGAAAACTAATCCAGTCAACAGCTGCTTTCAATCTGAATCCGTCAAGTGCATGCAGCTGGTGTTGTGTTGCACACTGCATTGGAGGTAGCGCAACCATCACGAAGCATCTCCAAGTGTGCGGTCCACTACGTCAGCGCCTTCAGACTCAATATCATCCGCAGCTTTTATAAGCCTTGCGGCAATGTTTCGCGCTTCATTGGCATCAAGTAGAAAGCTAGCCAGAGGTTTTGCAATTACAAACAGAACAGCCGCGTGATCGGCACCTGCTGCCACTGTCATGGCCGATATGTGAGACACCAGGCGCGTAGACTTAACTCCGTTACGCACTCCCCTTGCGCCAGACAATGCATACATTTTTTTGTATTCAGCGACAAAGGATTCAACCATGGTCGCGTCATAGCGTGGTCGTCCAGGTCCAGGCAGAGCCGGAAGGCGGCGATTGACACGGTTTGGCTTACGTTCGTTTGCCAGCCATGTCAACCAGTAGGCGGGTTTTTCACCAAGCTGGCTGAAAAGGTAGCCAGCTACTTCAGCTGCGCTCATGCCGCTGTTCAGTGATGATGGTAGGTCTTTGGTCACATACCGAGATTAGTATTTTTAAGGTAAATAAGCAAGTAAAATTTATATTTACTTTTTTACCTTATACAGACTCTTGTGTGCGTTCGTATGGGTATGCCCTATCGGTCATCTGAAAATCAGTAACTTCCTTGTCCGCTAGGGTAGGTTTTTAATCAACGGACGATTTCTCATCGAACAACAACCTAACGGACAAATATGGCAATCATTTTCTATGCTCGCGTCTCCACTTCAGAGCAAACCGTCGAACATCAGCGTATCCAAGCTGAAGCAGCTGGCTTCGTTTTTGATCAGGTCGTGACCGACCAGGGCGTGAGCGGCGTGACCACGAAGCTGGCAGAGCGGCTGGGCGGTCGTCGTCTGTTCGATCTGTTGCGTGCTGGTGACACGCTGGTGGTGCGCTGGGTTGATCGCCTGGGCCGCAACTACGAAGATGTATCCGACAACATCCAAGCGTTCATGCGCCGAGGCGTGGTCATCAAGACGGTAATCAATGGCATGACGTTTGACGGTGCTACAAAAGATCCAATGGCCAAGGCTGTCAGGGACGCTCTGATCGGCTTCATGGCCGCACTGTCTCAAGCGCAGGCTGAGGCCAGCAAAGAGGCGCAGCGGGCTGGCATTGCCCACGCTAAGGCGGGTGCGAGAAAGGCGTATCTTGGTCGCAAGCCGAGCCACACCGAAGCTCAGATTTCCGAAGTCATCGAGCTGACGGGCCAAGGTAAAGGCGTCTCTACGGTCGCTAAGGAACTTGAGCTGTCGCGGGCAACCATCTACCGTGTATTGAAAAATCCAGCCGAGGCATTTGCGAGCGTCAGGGCCTGGAGTTGACCTCTGTGTGAAAAGCTCTCAAGAAAGGGCAGTAACACCTGAAAAGCTTGTAAGCTTGAAAGTTTCAATTGATACACCCTAAGAGGTAGAGTAGATTCATAAAAGATAAACACCAATTATTAAGTATTGATGTCACAATCTTTCTACTGAAAACCAAAGAGATCAAATGAATATCCAGCCAGCAGTGCAAATCGACCCGGGTGATGTGCTTGCTAAGGCCGTAGGGCGTGCGGCAGACCTACTCGGACTGTCAGGGGCAGCTGTAGCACGCATCATCGGTCTGAGCGAACCCACTGTCTCCCGCATTCTCAAAGGCAATTACACAATTGACCCCTACTCCAAGGAGGGAGAGTTGTCGCTGCTGCTGGTTCGAGTCTATCGTTCCCTGGACCCCCTCGTGGGTACGGACGATCAAAAGCGCATCGCCTGGATGCGCGGCTATAACAAAGCGCTCGGTGGAATCCCCAGCAAACTCATCGAACGCGCTGATGGCTTGGTGGCTACCTTGAACTATCTCGACGGCATGCGGGCACCAGCATGAGTGAATCCGGCTGGAGCACCAACTGGCTTGAAACCGGGGTAATTCACATGGCCATGCCAGCCTGGCGCGGGGTTGAGGCGCAACATGTGGTGTCCACCATGCGGCTTGTTGATACAGCACAAGAGCAGGATGTCCTGGAACAACTGCTTGAGCTTAGCAAGCCGCCTATGCCGCAGATGAAATCCCCGAAGCACTATTTGCTCTCCACTCCCTTTCGTTATCGACCTCAGCATCAGAGCCGCTTCCGACGGGCTGGCACACTTGGTGTCTGGTACGGTGCTGAAGAACTCTACGCAGCTTGTGCCGAAGTGGCCTACTGGCGCCACCGCTTTATCTTAGACAGTGTGTCTTTGATTCGCACCGAGCTGTTGACCGAGCACACGTTCTTTCAGGCCGAGGTAAAGGGCACAGCGGTTGACTTGATGAGCCTACCTTGGGTTGAAGCGCGTGGAGCTTGGACCCATGGTAGCGACTATGTTCAGACGCATGCCATGGCCGAAACCGCCAAGGATGCGGGCGTTCAGTGGATTTGCTACGAATCGGTGCGAGCGCCCGGCAAACGCTGCGCTGCGGTATTGGATGTCGAGGCGCTTGACATGCTCCATGAAACTTCGCAGCAGACTTGGCATTGCAAGGCGACGCGCGAAGCGGTCACGATGGTTCACCAAGGTGAGAGGCACGACTGGAAATTCTGAAGCAGGATCGACCCCAGGACTGCTACAAAGTTCTGCTACATAATCAGCGTTTTAATCAGCGTTGTAGTGGACAAAAAGTCGTGGGTTCGATCCCCGCCAGCCGCACCAGCCTTTGTATTACACGTGTTTGGGAGTAGTCCTGGCTTGCTCCGCCAAGCGCCCAAACAGGTCCACGCCCATTTGCAGCAGCAACTCGGGCAAGTCGATCAACACCCAGTTCTCGCGCAAGACATCACCTTCACGTCGCCACCAGTCAGCAACGCGCATGGTAATGGCTTTGTTTGTCGCGGGCACGCCCAGATAGTCACCCTTGTGCGTGGCCTTGACGCTTGGCCAGCCGGTGGAAGCGACATACATGCCTTCCGAAATACGGGCGCAGTGGTTGGCACCTACGCGGTCTGGAAAAGCATGCAAAAACGGTTTTTGATGGTGTTTTTGAAAACCAGCCACTTCACGGGATGTGCCGATGCCGCACGGCCCATACCACATCATGTCTTTGTGCCAGTGGCCTTGCACGTTCATGCTTGACAGGTCTTTTTGATCAAAGGTGTGCAGGCCGCCCATCATGCCCATCAGTACCTGCATGGTCTGGTGGGTCTCGTCGCTGTCCTGTGGTGTCAGCAGCACGCCATCGCTCATCTGTGGGCCTGGCACCAGCAGGTCGAGGCCGCGGCTTTTGGGCAATACAGCGTAGCCCGCCTGGCGCATGACATCGACCAGGTCCAGCAAGATACGGGCTTCCACGATTTTTGAGCCCTCTACCCGATAGAACTCTCCAATACGCACATAAATCGTGTCGCCAGTAGCGGGAATGCCCAGCCAGTCTGCGGTCATGGTGCCTGTCAGATAACCCGTTGCAGTCACCCAGGTGCCCGCACCCCCGCAAATATGCCCATCAAACTTGCCGGCAAAAAACAGGTCTGTGCGCCGCTCCAGGCTGGGCATGGCGCGCAGCAGCGGTTGCCAGAATGCGGCGTCAAAGGCCTCAATGCCGTTGCACTGGTTGATGGGGTGAAAAACATGAAACTCGCAGGCCGGGTCGAAATACTGGTGCAGTGCCGACAGGGCGCTGGCCACAGTCAGGCTGCCCAGGTTGTTGCCGGGCAGGGCATTCAGGGCGCTCCAGACGAGTGCTTTGGCATGGGAGAGGATGGTGTTCATGACCCCATTATTGCAAGCGTATGCAAATCTGGCAAGTCAGAATTTTTCAACTGTTTACTGTCGATTTGGCGTAATTAACGCCCAAAGTATTGATTTTTATGGAAAAAATTCGGGAAAACCCTTTCATTGATTTATGGCTCCCTCACTAAACTGCATACGAATGCAATTTGAAACCATGATTGGCAGGCTAAACTCATGATCCGATATTTGAAACAAGGCAAGGATGCCCAGGCCCGTTCTGACGATGACGCCAAAGTGCGCCATACGGTAGAAGGCATTCTCAAAGACATCGAGTTGCGTGGTGATGAGGCAGTGCGGTCGTACAGCGAAAAATTTGACCACTGGAACCCCGAGGATTTCAGGCTTTCACAGGCCCAGATTGAGCAGGCCGTCAACTCCCTGAGCGGTCGCGAGCTCGACGACATCCAGTTTGCCCAAAAGCAGATTCGCAACTTCGCGCAAATCCAGCGTGACTCGATGCGCGATGTTGAAGTTGAAACCATGCCTGGCGTGGTGCTCGGGCACAAACACATTCCGATGAACGCCGTTGGCTGTTATGTGCCCGGCGGTAAGTACCCCATGATTGCAGCCGCGCACATGAGTGTACTGACGGCGAAAGTCGCGGGCGTCAAGCGCATCGTCGCCACAGCACCGCCCTTTCAGGGCGCAGCGCACCCGGCGATTGTGGCGGCCATGTATCTGGCGGGTGCAGACGAAATTCTGGTGCTTGGCGGTGTGCATGCCGTGGCTGCCATGGCCATTGGCACGCAGTCGATTGCGCCAGTCGATATGCTGGTCGGCCCCGGCAACATGTTTGTGGCTGAGGCCAAACGCCAGCTTTATGGCCGTGTGGGTATTGACCTGTTTGCCGGACCCACCGAGACGCTGGTGATTGCAGACGACAGCGTGGATGCCGAGCTTTGTGCGGTGGATTTGCTGGGCCAGGCCGAGCACGGCGCGACATCGCCCGCTGTGCTGCTGACCAACAGCGAGGCGCTGGCACGCGCCACGATGGCCGAGGTGGAGCGGCAGCTGACCATTTTGCCCACGGCAGGCATTGCCGCACAAAGCTGGGCCGATTACGGCGAAGTCATCGTGTGCGACAGCTACGAGGAGATGCTGCAAAAAGCCGATGAGCTGGCGTTTGAGCATGTCCAGGTCATGACGCGCGATCCGGACTACTTTTTGAACAACATGACCAACTACGGCGCGCTGTTTTTGGGGCCACGTACCAACGTCAGCTTTGGCGACAAGGTCATTGGCACCAACCACACGCTGCCCACCAACAAGAACGCCCGCTACACCGGCGGACTGTGGGTTGGCAAGTTCCTGAAAACCTGTACTTACCAGAAGGTGCTGACCGATGAAGCCAGCGCACTGGTGGGCGAATACTGTTCGCGCCTGTGCCACATGGAAAACTTTGCCGGGCATGGCGAGCAGGCCAATATCCGGGTGCGGCGTTACGGCACGCGTGCGGATGTGCCTTGGTACCAGCCTGTGCCAGCGCTGTCGTGAGTTGTGTCCTGACCATTAAAAAGCCGGAACCATGCAGCCTTCGCCGATGTCACCGTTTTTGCAAACACCCAGCTTTCGACTGGACGGGCGACGTGCACTGGTCACGGGCGGCAGCAAGGGCATTGGCTTTGCTGCTGCAACGGCGCTGGTGCAGGCCGGGGCGCGTATGGTGCTGGTAGCGCGTAACGCTACTGAATTAATAGCTGCCTGCGCACGTATTAACTGCCCAAACGGCCAAAAAGACGTAATAACGGATCAGGCGAATCAATCCGCAGAATCTGCAAGTGCAGCCCCAGCGGCATGCTACAAGGTGCTGGACGTCACAGACTCAGCGGCTGTATCAAGCTGGGTTGAAGCAGACATCGCCGCCAACGGCCCGTTCGATGTGCTGGTCAGCAATGCTGGCACCAACCGGCCATCAACTTTGACTGAACTTCAGGACGCGGATCTCGACGCCGTGCTGGACCTCAACATCAAAGCCGCTTTTTACGTCGCCCGCGCAGTGGCACGCGGCCTGCTGGCGGCCAACGGCGGACGCGGCATGCCGGGCAGCATCATCCACTTGTCGTCGCAAATGGGCCATGTGGGCGGCCCAAGGCGCACGGTGTATTGCGCCAGCAAGCACGCCATCGAGGGCATGACCAAGGCGCTGGCCTGGGAGCTGGGTCGCCACCAGATTCGTGTCAACACGATTTGCCCGACCTATATCGAAACCCCTCTGACAGCCCCGATGCTGGCGGACCCGGCGTTTCGTGTGTTTGCTGAAAACGGCACGGCGCTGGGACGCGTCGGGCGGATTGAAGAAGTCATGGGTGCGGTAGTTTTTCTGGCCAGCAACGCGTCCAGCCTGGTCACAGGCAGTGCCCTGATGCTCGACGGTGGCTGGACGGCGCACTAGCTGCCCACCCCACATAATGCCCCCATGAAACCCAACGTCACTTCGCTTCATGTCGCCCGTCTGGCGCAGGTATCGCAGTCGGCTGTCAGCCGCACTTACACGCCGGGCGCATCAGTTTCCGACATTACCCGGGACCGGGTGCTGGACGCTGCTCAAAAGCTCGGCTACCGGCCCAATGCCATCGCCCGCAGCCTGATTACCCGGCGCAGTCGCATTATTGGCGTGGTGATGAGCCGACTGGACAACCAGTTTTACCCGCTGGTTCTGGAAAAGTTGTCCAAACGACTGCGCAAAGACGGTCTGCATGTGCTGCTGTTCATCAGTGACGGCGGTGAATCCGATGACATGCTTGCGGAAATTCTGCAGTACCAGGTCGATGGAATTGTCATGGCATCGACCGAGCTGTCGTCTGCCTTGGCGCGTGACTGTGCCAACGCGGGCAGCCCGGTAGTACTGTTTAACCGCATCACGCGTCAGGCCCCGCATGAGCAATACCCTGCCAGCGCGGTGACATCAGACAACGAGGCTGGTGCCCGGATGGTGGCCCGGCATCTGGTCGCAGGCGGTCACAAGCGCATCGCCTACATTGCAGGCACGGAAGAGTCAAGCACCAACATGGACCGGGAGCGTGGCTTTCGTGAAGAGCTGGCCCTGCTGGGCAAGCGCATCCACGCACGCGCTGTGGGCCACTACAGTTTTGAAGCTGCCAAGCTTGCCGCAAGGGAGTTGTTCTCAAACCTGGCAGACCGGCCTGACGCGGTTTTTGTTGGCAGCGACCACATGGCACTGGCTGTGATGGATGTATTGCGTATTGAGCTGGGCCTGCGCATACCCGAAGATGTGAGCGTGGCCGGCTTTGACAACGTACCGCAGGCTGCCTGGGGTGCCTACCAGCTGACGACCGTTGAGCAACCGGTCGATCTGATGATTGAAGCGACCGCGACCATGCTGCGGGAACAATTCGAAGAAGGCATCAAACCCCGTGTGGTGACAGTGCCCTGTGCGCTCGTGCTTCGAGCTTCCACCCGCCAGGAGCGTTGATGAACCACAACCCAGTTGTCCTGCCCGCCACGCGTTCGGGCAATGCCGTGCATGAAAGCGGCCCCATGAAAGGCTTTGACGCCGAGTTCAAAGACCTGGACCAGTACATCCGCGTCATCACCGATCGGATCTGGGAGGGGCGCCGCCTGGGAGATATTCGCACCTATTACAGCGACCCCTGTGTGGTCGAGACCGCCATGTCAGTGTCCACGTCGGTTGAGGACGTGGTCAAGGGCACAGAGGTCACACTGGCCATGTTTCCAGACCGCCGTTTGCTGGCAGAAGACGTGATCGTTTCGGGTGATGCCGCAGGGGGGTACCTCAGCTCGCACCGCATCATCTCGCCCATGACGCATGCAGGCGACGGCTCGTTTGGCCCAGCCACCAGGCGAAAAATCCATGCCCGCACGATTGCCGACTGTGTCTGCAAGGACAACCGCATCGTGCACGAGTGGCTGGTACGTGACCACGCCGCCATCGCGCTGCAAATTGGCAGCACGCCACAAGCGCTGGCGCAGCGCTGGCTTAACGAGCGTGGCGGCTGGCATAAACCATTAGCTGGCCCGGCTCCTGCTGGTTATGTTTCACACATCAGTTTTGACCCGCTGGCGGCCAGCTATGCGCTTGCAGTGCAATCGTTTGCACGCAGCATGGGGAACGCCCTAAACACCTATGACGACGCAGTGCAGCACATCGGCCCGGGTGAAAACTCTCGCTATGGCCAGGCCGAAGTTGCAGCGTTCTGGCAAGGGCTGTGGGGCGCACTGCCCCCGATTGATTTTGCGATTGAACACCTGGCTGTACAGCGTGGCGACGGCCGTGCTGACCGTGTGGCGTTGCGGTTTCGGGCACGCAGCTTGCACCAGTCAGCCAGCCAGTCGGCGTCGCTGCAAGTCGCATCACGTTTTGGGCCAGCCACCGGGCGGGCGGTTGAAGTGCTGGGCATTGTTCATGCCGAGTTCTACCAAGGCCGGGTGATCCGCGAATGGGTGCTGCTCGACGAGGTTGCACTCTGGATGCAAATTCTCTCCCCGCAAGCCTGAAAAACAGCAAGAGGAACGCACCATGGCTCGAATACAGCTTAAAAACATCGTCAAATCCTGGGGCGAATCAGTCGGCGTCAAACGCATGTCGCTGGACATCGCTGACGGCGAGTTTCTGGTGCTGCTTGGGCCATCAGGCTGCGGCAAAACCACGACCATGCGCATGGTGGCCGGTCTGGAAGACCCCACCGAGGGCGAAATCTGGATTGGCGAGACCTGCGTCAATGAGCTGGAACCCAAAGACCGCGATGTGGCGATGGTGTTTCAGAGCTACGGCCTTTACCCCAACATGACGGTGTATGAAAACATCAGCTTTCCGTTGCGCATCCGGGGCATGTCCAAAGCCGAGATTCACCCTGCCGTCATGAAGGCCTCGGGCCAGGTCGAGCTGGACGATTTTCTGCAGCGCAAACCAAAAGAGTTATCTGGTGGTCAGCGCCAGCGGGTGGCCCTGGCACGCGCCATTGTGCGCCAGCCCAAGGTGTTTTTGATGGACGAGCCGCTGAGCAACCTGGACGCGAAACTGCGTGTCAGCATGCGGGCGCATATCAAGCACCTGCACCACGACCTGGGCGTCACCACGATTTATGTCACCCACGACCAGATAGAGGCCATGACGCTGGCAGACCGGGTGGTGGTCATGAGTAAGGCCGAGATTCAGCAGATTGGAACTCCCGAGGCGATTTACAACGATCCGGCCAACCTGTTTGTCGCAGCGTTTATCGGGGCACCCGCGATGAACCTTGTCAAGGGCGCTTTAAGCAACGGTGTATTCGAGGCGCAGGGCGAGGGCTTTTCAGTGCGCGTTGAAGGTTTTGGTGGCTTGAGCAAGCCCAACGTGGTACTGGGTATTCGCGCAGAAGACATTGCGGTGGTGGCACCTGACAACGCGCAGGTCACCGGGCATGTGTTTTCGTTTGAACTGCTGGGCGACGCCACCACCGTCACCCTTCGGCTGGCAGACCAGTTCATGACCGCCAAAGCGGGCAAGACATTTCGCACCAGCATGGGCGAGAAAGTCGGTTTTGCGCTCATGACAGAGCGTTGCTATTTATTCGATGCCCAGACGCAAAACCGGATGCGCCTTGAGCAGTTTTGATTTCCGGCCTGTTTACTTTTTAACTGGAGCATTGATATGCATGCAAGACAAGCGATTCCCCGCCGAACCCTCGTGGCTGTAGCAGCGTCTGTCCTGACGCTTGCACTTTTGCCAGGTCTGGCCAGTGCCAAGTGTGCTGATATCAAGGGCAAGGCCGACATCAACATCGTGAGCAACTCCTTTCCCTCAGTGCAGCACCTGGCCAAAGAAATGGAAAGCTGCAACAGCGCCACCCTGAAGGTGGCCATCAAGATCACGCCAGAGGCGCGGGTAGAAGTCGAGCGGGCCTTTGGGTCTGAGGGCAAATCCGCTTTTGACGCGGCAGTGATGTCCGGTGGTGCCTACTCAACTCTGGCAGCCAAGGGCCAGTTGCAGCCCATGACAGACCTGGTGGCCAAGTACAAAACCAAATTCAAGATTGAAGACAACATGCTGGTCAAGTCCAATGGCGAAGTTCTCGCCATTGCCTTTCAGCAAAACGCCCAGAACCTTTACTACCGCAAGGACATCTTTGACAAGCTGGGCCTGAAAGTGCCAACCACCTACGGCGAGATGCTGCAGGCAGCGGCGGTCATCAAGGCCAAAGAGCCGGGTATTGAATTTCCGATTGCACAGACGTTTGCCAAAGGTTTTGATATTTCGACCGAGTTCGTCAACATGTATGTCGGCTTTGGCGGCAAAATGTTCAAACCGGGTACTGCAATGCCCGCTTTCAATGACGATGCGGGCATCAAGACCATCGAGTTGATGAAGTCCATGATGGCCTTCATGACACCCAATGCCCTGGCTTCCAACTCGGACGACGTGATGAACCAGTTCCAGCAGGGCAAGGCAGCCATGGGCGTGCTGTGGGCCAGCCGTGCTGCCCGCATGGACGACCCGACTGCCTCCAAAATTGTCGGCAAGATGGAGTTTGCAGCTGCACCGGCTGCCGTGCCCGGCGGCAAGAGTGCGACGCATCTATGGTGGGATGGTGTGGCCATGCCCAAAAACCTGGCCAATGACCGCGATATTGTGTTCCAGGTGCTGATGGACGCGCTGGACGAAGACACCACCAAGGCCGGCAACGACACCACCATCTGGATTCGCTCGGTCTATAAACCCACCCGTTTTGGCACCGGTGTGACCTTGTCCATGAAGGCAGGCGCACCGATTTGGCCAACCGAGCCGTATCTGGGTCTGGCCACTGGCGAGCTTGGCAAGATGGTGCCCGAGGCCCTGGGCGGCACCATGACCGCGAAGCAGGCGCTGGATGCAGCGGCAGTGGCCTATACCAAAGCCGCGACTGAAAAAGGCTTCATCAAATAGAGGCCACAAGGCAAAGGGCAGTGGGCGGGTTTCGCCGGTGGACTGCTCCCCGTCGCTTTGCCTGCTGCCCAAGCGTTTGATTTTCCAGGGCTCTGCCCCCAGCGTCCGTCCTCCCATGCCAGCAAGGTCGTTATGAAAACAAAATCGTTTTTGCAGTTCGTGGCTCCTTCGGTGGCATTGATGCTGCTCCTGCTGGCTGCGCCTTTGCTGATTACTTTCTACCTTTCGGTGCGCAATTGCTCCATGGAAATGGAGATGGTGAAGCTGGAAGAGTCCACGCCGTTCGGCATGAAGGAAACCCTAACCCAGCGCGCCAAGCTGGATGCTTCAGGTCGCGCGATTCAGAGCTGCAGTTTTGTCGGTCTGAATTACTACCACAAGGTGCTGGGTCTGGATGCTTCTGTGCAGCGCGTCGATGAGCCGCCACCAGACAGTGCCCCCACCTCAAGCGTGCAGCCTGCAGCCAGTGAAAAAGCCGACAACGAGTTCCTGGGTGCCTTGCGCTTTACGCTGGTCTACACCTTTGTAACCCTGCCATTTGTGCTGGGCATTGGTTTTTTGCTGGCACTGGGTGTTAATAGTGCCACGAAGCGCTTGAAAGGTGCGTTTATCGCAGCATCTCTGCTGCCTTTTATTCTCACACCGGTGGTGGCCGCATTGTCGATCAAGTGGCTGTTCCGTGACAACGGGTTGGTGCCTTATTTGCTGTCGCAGGTGGGCATTCAGGTGTTCTGGATGGCTCAGGCCTGGTCTGCGCGGGTGCTGATCATTTTGTATGGCATCTGGCATGTGGTGCCGTTTGCTTTTATCGTGCTGTATGCCGGCTTGCAGTCGGTGCCGCAAGATGCCCTGGAAGCGGCCACCATCGACGGTGCCTCGCGCTGGCAAAAACTGCGCTATGTCACGCTGCCGCACCTGACGCCGCTGCTGGTGTTCATCACACTCATCCACATGATGGATGCCTACCGCGTGTTCGAGCCCGTTCTGGTACTGACCCAGGGCGCTTTCACCACTAGCGTTCAGTACCTGACGTACCATATTTTGTTGCAGGAAAATAACCCCTACAAAGCCAGCGCGGCAGCCGTGTTGACGCTGATCGGCATTGTGGTGTTACTTATTCCTTTGCTGGTTAAAACCTGGCGCGAACAGAAAAAAGGGGTCTGAGATGAACAAGCGCAGCCTTCCCTTTTCAATGCTTCTGTACGGCGGCCTGGCGTTGTGGCTGGTACTGGCCTCTTTGCCGATTGTCTGGACAGCAGTGATCTCGTTTCGCCAGTACATCGACGCTTTTTCGTCCCCCATCAAATGGGTGGCCCCGTTCACCTTTGAAAACTACACCCGGCTCTGGATTGACAAGGCGTTTTACCGGAACTTTTTAAACACAGCGCTGGTGACGGTGTTCACGGTGTCGATTTCCCTGACAGTCGGCTGCCTGGCAGGTTACGCGCTGTCCCGCTACCGGGGCTCGCTGGGTTTCTGGCTGCTGATGGTGGCGCTGGTGTTCAGGGCTGTTCCGCATTCGAGCCTGCTGCCGTCATTTTTCACCATCTTCGATGCGCTCGGCATCCGCAACACCTACTTCACACTGATATTTGTACTGGTGGCGATTAACCAGCCTTTCACCATCTGGATGCTGCGTTCATTTTTTGTCAATATCCCGAACGAGCTGGACGAAGCCGCACTGGTGGACGGTTGCACACGCTTTCAGGCCTTCAGGCGTGTGATCATCCCTGTGATGTGGCCCGGTGTGGTGACCACGGGCCTGTTCAGTTTTCTGCTCGCCTACAACGACTTTTTGCTCAGCTCGGCGCTGACCAATGCTGAAAAAATGACCATGCCCGCCGCCATTGCCAACGCGATCACCGCCGAAAGCGAAGCCTTGCTGATGCAGGGTGTGGCGGGCGCTGTCAGCATCACCATTCCGCTGATCATTCTGGTGGTTGTTTTCCAGAAACAGATCGTTGGCGGCCTGACCCAGGGTGCCGTGAAAGGTTGACACGCCAGGCCATGCCGAAACCGACTTTGGTATTGATTCCCGGTACGCTGTGTGATGCACGCATGTTTGAACGGCAGGCCAGGGCCTTGTGCACCCAAGCGCAGGTTCATCACGTCAGCTACAGGCACCTGGACTGGCGGGGCGACTGGGCAGCGCAGCTTTTGAAACAACTGCCTGAGCGGTTTTCACTGGCCGGGTTCTCGCTTGGCGGCCTGGTGGTGTTTGAGTTGCTGCGACGTGCGCTAGAGCGCGTCGAACGACTCGCGCTGATTGCCAGTACTGCTGAGCCTGCGGCCAATACCGCCAGAAGACGCAGCACGCACTTACACCGCTTGTGGCTGGCCAGTGGACCGCAAGCGGTGTCACATCACACCAAGCCTGGTTATTTTCATGACCCTGCGTGCCGTCATCAGTATGCGGCTTTGCTGTTCGACATGGCGATTCAAACCCCCGGAAGTGCTGCTTTGGGTGAATTTGCCTGGGCTGCCTCTCGCCCGGACGGTTACCACGCGTTGGCCGTCTTCAGCGGTCCGGTACTGATTGCCAGTGGTGCCCAGGACCACCTGTGCCCGCGTGCATTGCAGCAACGCATGGTGGCCGCCCAGTCAAAAGCCCACTGGTGCGAGATCAAACGCTGCGGCCATTTTTCGCCCCTTGAAGCACCGGGACAGCTCAACGATGCCTTGCGAATTTGGTTAAATGAACCCTTGGCGACAACAGCCCGACCTCCCAAGATCACCCCTCGACACCCCCCAATAATCCCCTGATATCCACTTGCCTGCGGGCTGAATTGTCAGTACCCCACAGCCATCCACTCTCAAGGAGTTTCCCGATCATGTCCCCCACTTTTACCGAAGCACAACTTAAAGAGCGCTTGATTGCGTTCGACACGCTGGCCTACAGCACCGACGCTTTCATTGACTACCGCATTCCCGGCTGCGGCCCGAAGAAAAACTATGCGCTGATTGGCCCCGGCGTGTCGCAAAACCCGGACCAGCCCGTCAGCCTGCGTGAAAAGCACGGCTTTCAGGTGGGTGGTGTCAGCATGCCTGTGGGCGTGGTCAACCCGCCGCACATGCACTTCACGGCTGAAGTGTTTATTTGCACCAACGGCCAGTGGGATTTGAATTGGGGCTTTAACCCGGAGCCCCAGACAGCGGCATTTGGCGAGGGTGACCTGTGCAGTATTCCGACCTGGATTTACCGGGGCTTTAAAAACACGGGTGCGCAAGACGGCTTCATGTTTACCGCGCTCGGGGGGGACGACACGGGCGGTATTTTATGGGGACCGGCGACACTCGATGCCGCGCGCGAGCAGGGCGTACACCTGACAGAAGACTACGAAATTATCGACGAGCATCTGGGCGGCCAGTGGGACGAAAAGCGCAAGCGATTACAGCCAATGACGCCGGAAGAAATCTCCGCACTGCGCCAGTGGAGCCCGGCTGAGATGACCCGTCGCATCGTGCGTTTTGCGGACCTGGACTGGTCGTCTGCTGCCCTGCTGGATGCCACTTTGCCCGGTTGCGGCGCGCAGATGGCACCGGCCATCGGCCACGGCATGAGCGCGGACCGCAACCACCTGGCACCCATCATGAACGCCCACGGGTTTTCCATTGAGTGGCTCAAGATACCCATTGGCGGCAGTGTCTCTTTGCACCATCTGGCGTGCCAGCAGGTTTTGATCTGCAAGTCGGGCAGTGTGGAAATATCGGTTCTCAGGCAGGCAGATCTTGGACCAGATGCTATCAAAAGTGTAGTAAATGGCTCTGCCAGCAGCTGGGACAGCTACGCCATGCCTGCAGGGGCCTGGCGCAGCCTGCGCAACCTGGGCGATCATGAAGCGCTGCTGGTGATGATGATGCCTGGTGACGGACGCAAGACGGTTGACTGGGCACCTGAGGTCGGACAGGCCGCTGCTGAAGCAGGCTACTGCCTGGACGCCAATGGCTATGTGGCGCTCAAGCGCTTTGTGGATCGGTCCCAGCGCTAAAGCCAAGGCAGGCCGCTGCAATCTGTGGCTTGCGCGTCATCAATCATGCAACGATAAAAATCCAGGAGACTCACCCATGCAAGCCCACCCTCAACGTATTTTGACCACCCATGTCGGCAGTCTGCCGCGACCTGAGCGCGTAGTCACGCAGCTGTTCGCACAAGACAGCGGGCTGAATCACAACCCTACAGAGTTTGAGCGCATCATGCGCGAAGAAGTCACAGCGGTCGTTGGCCAGCAGGTAGAAGCCCGGGTAGATGTGGTCAGCGATGGCGAAATGAGCAAAATCAGCTACGCCACCTACATTCGCCACCGCCTGACAGGTTTCGAGATTGGCGAGATGCCACGCGCTACCCCGCGTGACCTCGATGATTTCCCGGATTTCAAAGAGCGCCTGGCCAAACTCGGTGCCACGCCCAAATACCACCGCCCGATTTGCCGTGGCCCGATTGCGGTCAAGGACTTGAGCGGCCTGCACGCAGACATTGCCAACTTGCAGGCTGCTTGCGCTACACATGGCCTTGAGCGTGCCTTCATGAACAGCGCCAGCCCCGGCGTGATTGCCGTGTTTCAGCCCAACGACTATTACCCCAGCCACGAAAAATACCTTGAAGCTCTGGCCAATGCCATGGCCACCGAGTACGAGGCCATCGTTGCCGCCGGACTGGACCTGCAAATTGACGCACCCGACCTGGGCATGGGCCGCCACATCAAGTTTCGCGATGCCACTGAAGACGAATTTTTGCGCAATGCCAACCTTCAGGTCGAGGCGCTGAACCACGCCTTGCGAAACATACCCGCCGAACGCATTCGCATGCACATCTGCTGGGGCAACTACGAAGGGCCGCACCACCACGATATCGGGCTGGACCGCGTGCTGGGCCTGGTGTGCAAGGCCAAACCTGCCACTGTTTTGTTTGAAGGGGCCAATCCGCGCCACGCACATGAGTGGGAGGTCTGGGCAGCAGCGCAAGCCAAAGGCCTGGTGCCTGACGACAAAATACTCTGCCCTGGTCTGCTGGACTCGACCAGCAACTTCATCGAGCACCCGCGCCTGGTCGCGCAGCGGCTGCTGCAGTACGCCAATATCGTCGGGCGAGAACGCGTCATGGCGGGTACGGATTGTGGCTTTGGCACGTTTGCCGGTTTTGGAGCGGTGCATCCGCCGATTGCCTACGCAAAACTCAAAAGCATGGCCGAAGGCGCTGCAATGGCCAGCAGCGAACTGTGGGGTACGGCATGACAGACCACAACCTATCCAACCGCTTGCGCCCACTGGACACCCGGCTGGCTGAACTGCTGCGCGGCCAGCAAACCTTGCGCGCCATTTTCAACGGCATCCCGTCGCCTGCCATTGTCGAGATGTGCGCATTTGCCGGCTTTGATTTTGTGTTGATTGACAACGAGCATGGCTCAGCCGACCTGCAAACCACTGAAGACATGCTGCGTGCAGCGCGCGCCTGCGGCATGCCAGTGGCCGTTCGCTGCCTGGAGCATGACCTGGCGCGTACGCTGGACCTGGGGGCTGGCGGTGTGCAGGTGCCCATGGTCAACACTGCAGCGCACGCCAAGCGGCTGGTGGAGCAGGTCAAGTACCCGTTGCCAACGGACGTACCCGGTGTTCGCGGCCAGCGTGGCAGCGCTTTCAGTACGCGTGCAGCGGGCTATGGCGCGTTTGGCGGGCCTGAGCATACCCGCGCCAGCAATGCCGGTGTTGCCCTGATTGTGATGATTGAAACTCCAGAGGGCATTGCCAATGCAGCGGCCATCGCCGCCGTAGATGGCGTTGACGCAGTATTCATAGGCCCCAACGATCTGGCGCACAGCATGGGCCACGACAACCGATGGAGCGATGCGCCGGTTCAGCAGGCTATCGAGCAGGGTCTGGGTGCGATTGCCGGGGCTGGCAAATGCGCTGGCATCCTGGCGCTGACGCTTGAGGAAGAGCAGCGTTACAGCGCCTGGGGTGCGCGCTATTTTGCAACGGTCACTACCGGGCTCATCATGCGGGCCTTCAGGGATGCAGCGCAGGGCGGTCGCGCGAGGCTGGATTACTGAATCCGCTCCCAGGCAGGGCGTGAAAAAAGCCGCTGCCCTTGCGGGTAGCGGCTGTCAACCTTGGAGAAATACAGATACATCTCGAAAACGGGCTTTAAAACCCGTCGTCAAAACAAGTGGTCAGAAGCGGTGGCGAACACCCACACCGTAAATCGTCAAACGGCCAGAGTTGCTGGCACCGCCAATAAAGCCCAATGCGTTCACTGCGCCAGGCACACCACCATTGATGGCGTTGGTCAGGCGATCAAACGTCTTGGTGCTTACAGCACCTGCGTACAGGTTGGTGCGCTTGCTCAGGTTGTAAGTGGCTTGCAAACCGAGACCCGTGGAGGTGCCCAGCGTATCGCCTTTGCCCCGACCGTAAGCTGCGCTCAGAACCGCTGCGCCCAGCGGCACATCGACTGTCACAGCCATTTCGTTTTGTGGAGCAAAAGCGCCACCACCCAAACCAGCAGGTGCCCGCACGTCCTTGTATTTGGCCCGGTTAAAGCCCAGACTGGCTCTGGCTACACCAAAGTCGTAGAACACCGTGGCGTACGTGTTTTCAAGCGCTGGCGACGTGGTGGCAGTGCGTGTCGAGCCTTCGGACTGGTAACCACCAATCAGCTTGAGCGGGCCATTGGCGTACTGCAGATTGCCCGAAACTGAGCTGCTTGCGCCCACAGCTGGGGTTTTGTCCTCGCCCGCCGCGTACATGAAAGAGCCACTGAAGCCGGCGAAGTTCGGGCTGATGTATTTGATACTGTTGTCAAACCAGATGGACGAGCCCACCCAGGTGGCACCCGTAAAGCCACCCTGGCGCAAGAAGGCGACGGCATTGGCCCCGTTGCCCTGCAAGTTGGCCGCCTGGGTAGGTGATACCGCAGCGCCCGTGTTGCCATAAGCCGGATCAAACACCGTGCCGTTGATGCTGGTCTGGTAGATGATGTCTGTGTAAGGGCTGGCATTGCGGCCAATCGTGACCGTGCCAAACCCGCCAGACAAGCCAACAGTTGCACGGCGACCAAACAGGCGACCGCCCTGGTTTGAAGCACCAGTGTCAATGGCAAAACCGCTTTCAAGGTTGCCCACTGCAGACAGCCCGCCACCGAGGTCTTCATTCACACGAATGCCCCAGCGGTTACCACTCATGCCGCCGCCGTCAATTTTGGTGAGCGTCAGCGCCTGGATGCTTCCAGGATTTCCGGCAACAGCAGAAGGAACAAACACATTGGTTTTATAGCTCTGGGCGTAGGTGTCCAGAATGCCGTAAATCGTCACGGTAGATTGGGCATGGGCTACGCCCGTTACGGCGCCCAAGGCAGCCAAGGCAATCAGGGGTTTTTTCATGGGGTGGTATCCAGTGTTGAGCAAGGGACAAAAAGAACTGAAGGCAAGCGTTGGTTTTTTTGCATACGTTTGCAATCAACTATAAAAAAAGGAACTTTAAAACAAGGCCAGCTCCGCCATCATTAAGCTAAAGCTATTCGATTGAACCAGAAACAAATTTTTTTACGACAGCAAAAACCCCAGTTATAGGTTTTTGTTGCGCAATTGCAACAAGTCGCCCTGTAGATTTGAATACGTATTCAACCTGAGTTCCTGATAAGTAACCCTAAAGTTGTATGAGACAGACATTGCCAGGCGGTGACAAAATTAAGGGCAATCCGTTGTACTGCGAAGAGCCCCGACCTGGGCCAAATTGAGCATACGCGGCATCGTGGTGTGCGGCCTGTTTCCTGTGAAGCCACGCATTGTGCTGCGCAATTGCTGCAACCCGCTGACCATCAGATGAGCGACTTTTCTTATCCAGAACTCAGGTCAAATTACCTTAGCGATCCGAATACCTTCTGCAGAATCGCACTGCCCGTGCCCACCGGGTCCTGGCGAATTTTCTTTTCTTCTTCACCAATGATGAGGTACAGCCCGTCCAGCGACTTGCCTGTGACGTACTGCTGGATATTGGCATCTTCTTTTTTGACCAACCCAAAACCAGCGGCTTTGCCAGCGAATTCGTTGTACTGGTTGGCCAGACCGACTTTTTCAGTCGCCTGGGTTACCACAGGCAAAAACTTCAGACCCAAAGGCGCGCGGGTTTTTTCTGCAAAAAAGTGAGTCACGGAAGTCTCGCCACCTGTGAGGATGTTTTTGGCATCGTTGACGTTCATGGTCCGCACGACGCTGACCAGCAAATCCTGGCCCATGGGCACGGCGGTTTCAGCAGCGCGGTTAATGGACGTGACCAGTTCATCAATGCGCTTGCCCTGGCCAAAGTTTTTAAGCAGTCTGGACGCATCTTCAAGGTAACCCGGCAAGGGAATGCGAACTTTCGGGTTGCCCAGGAATCCATCTGTCCTGCCCAGCAAGGCGACCGCTGCGATGGCCCCTTTTTCCAGCGCTGCTTTCAGGCCGTCGGCAGCCTCTGCATTGCTGATGCCCGCCAGGTCGCCCAGCGCAAGCGCATGGGCTTGCTGGTAAGTGGCCAGTATCAGCGCACCGAAGGCGCTGATACTGGTCTGGTTAAACTCTCTGCGTTGCATGTTTAAGTCCCCAAAGTGAAAATTTTTCAAACCGTTTCAGTATGCCGCAGAGCCGCGATGGCCGCGCTTTTTGCAGCCACTGCGGTGGTCTTGTATGGCTGCTCGGGCACGCAGATGGCACCAGACTCGACCTTTGTATTGCTTGACGGCAGCAGGCAGACTACAGCGGATATGAAGGGCCGGGTGACGCTGGTCAACTTTTGGGCCACCAGCTGTGCGCCCTGCATTGCAGAAATGCCCAGACTTGTCGCTACACACAACAAATACAAAGCCCAGGGCTTCGATACCGTGGCGGTGGCCATGCGCTATGACCCGCCCAGCTCTGTTGTGAACTATTCACAATCGCGGCAATTGCCCTTCAAGGTCGTCATCGACAACACAGGCGCTGTGGCTACGGCGTGGGGTGATGTGCAACTCACGCCCACCACCTATCTGGTCAACAAGCGCGGTGAAATCGTCAAACGCTATGTGGGTGAACCTGACTTTGCTGCGCTGCACCAGCTGATTGAAAAGCTGCTGGCCGAAACCTGAAAATAGTTGTAGAAATATAACTACTGACCTTGAAATGCAGAAAACAGAAAACCTTCAACGCAGAGGCGCAGAGAACACGGAGTTGCGCAGAAAAGATTGAAAAATTAACTTTCAACTCTGCGGCCCTCTGCGTTCTCTGCGCCTCTGCGGTAAGAAACCTCTCCTGCCTTGAGCTTGGTAGTTACATAAAAAATGGATGCTTTACCGTTCTGCGGCACGCATGTTGTGCCGCAGCAGCTATTGAATCAATAGCAATAGAAAAACGTCCTCAAGCCAGCAAATTACAGCTTGGCCTGGTAAGCGTCGTGGCAGGCTTTGCAAGTGGCGCCGGTTGCACCAAAAGCGGTTTTCAGGGTATCCAGGTTGCCGGCTTTGGCGGCTACTGAAAGTTTCGCGGTCTCGGCAACCATCTTTTCGCTGTATTCCTTGAATTTGGCCTGCTCGGTCCAGATTTCCGGTTTGGCCCGGGTGTTGCCGCCCTTGTCAGTGCCGGGGCCAAAACCCGCCCATGGGAGTTTGGCCATCTCGGCGACGATGTCTGCATTGTCCGCAGCGACTTTGGCATCAAACGGTACCCGGCCATTGACCATGGCCCCGATACGACCGAAATGCGTGCCCATCACGCTCAGAGCGCTTTGACGGTATTTGATGGCGTCTTCCGGTTTGGCGAACTGGGCCGATGCCGGGGCAGCAAAAGCTACCAGTGTGGCCGCTGCGGCGATGCAGGCGAGATTTTTCATATTTTCCTCGTGAGTTTTAAGTTATCTTCGATGGCGAAGCCCGGCTTGAATCGGTACCGGCTTCAAGCAAGTTGCCACAGTGCTGGAGCTTTCGAACGCGCTATAGGTTCCGCAGGAACCAATCAACTACGGGAAAGCACCAAGGAAC
>JBBRMH010000053.1:0-20878 GCA_038230935.1 Burkholderiales bacterium
AGCTCAAGTCAGGCAGCGGGTTTGATCTGGAAGACTTTTTGGGCCAGCTGCAGCAGATGAAAAAGATGGGCGGCTTGGCCAGCCTGATGGACAAGCTGCCCGCCCAGATGGCCGCCAAGGCTGGCCAGGTCGATATGGACAAGGCCGAAAAAGACATCAAGCGCAAGGAAGGCATCATTCAAAGCATGACGCCGCTGGAGCGCCGCAAGCCCGAACTCATCAAGGCCACCCGCAAAAAACGCATTGCGATGGGTTCAGGCGTGCATGTTCAGGAAGTCAACCGCCTGCTCAACGAGTTTGAACAGATGCAGGGCATGATGAAGAAAATGAAGGGCAGCGGGATGATGAAGATGATGAAGAAAATGGGCGGCATGAAGGGCATGCCCAAGTTCTGACGATGCTCACTCCTGTTTCACCGTCACTGCCCAGGTCAAAATTGAAAGCTCAATAACGGGATCGGACCTCCGAACGCAGAGGCGCAGAGAACGCGGAGTTACGCAGAGGAGCTTAAAAAATTAAATTTCCACTTTGCGGCCCTCTGCGTTCTCTGCGCCTCTGCGGTTAGAAACTTCTCTTCCCCTGAGCTTGATAGTTACCAGTTTATCGATGAAACAGGCGCTTCAGGCAATGTTCACTTGGGCCAGGCGCTATATAAACAGTAGCGGCCACTCAAAAATATCTGGCTTTCAGTTCACGCCCGTGCCGGGTTGGCAGTCAGGCCGCAACCGTCCCGTCGTGCGTGATCACTTCACCCCGCAGCGAGCGCATCGGTGCCTCTGTGATCCTGATATCCACCAGCTGCCCAATCAGCCGGTCCGGCCCACTGAACACCACGGGCCGGTTGCATTCAGTCCGACCAAACAGCGCATTCGGTGTTTTGCGCGCCGGGCCTTCCACCAGCACGCGCTGGATGGTGCCCAGCCGGCTGGCGCTGATAGCTTCCACGCTTTGGTCAATCGCTGCTTGCAGGCGCTGCAGGCGGGCCAGCTTGACGCTGTGGGGCGTGTCGTCCTTGATATTGGCGGCGGGCGTGCCGGGGCGCGGGCTGTAGATAAAGCTGAAAGACGTGTCGTAGCCCACATCGTCAATCAGCTTCATCATCTTGTTGAAGTCGTCTTCTGTTTCACCGGGAAAGCCGACGATAAAGTCGCTGCTCATGGCCAGATCGGGCCGGATGGCGCGCAGCTTGCGGATGGTACTTTTGTACTCCATCGCGGTGTAGCCGCGCTTCATCGCCATCAAAATCTTGTCTGAGCCATGCTGTACCGGCAAATGCAGGTGGTTGACCAGCTTGGGCAGGCGGGCGTAAGCGTCAATCAGGCTTTGCGTGAACTCGTTGGGGTGGCTGGTCACGTAGCGGATGCGCTCAATGCCCGGAATGTCGTGTACGTAGTCCAGCAGCGTGGCGAAGTCAGCTATCTCGGTTGATTCGCCCATCTTGCCCCTGTACGCATTGACGTTCTGGCCCAGCAGCGTGATCTCTTTGACGCCCTGGTCGGCCAGCCCGGCGACCTCGACCAGCACGTCTTCAAACGGGCGCGAGACTTCTTCGCCGCGCGTGTAGGGCACGACGCAATAACTGCAGTATTTCGAGCAGCCTTCCATGATGCTCACAAACGCGCTGGCCCCGTCAACCCGTGCAGGCGGCAAATGGTCAAATTTTTCGATCTCAGGAAAGCTGATGTCCACCTGCGGCTTGCCCAGCCGGGCGCGTCTGGCCAGCAGGTCCGGCAGGCGGTGCAGGGTTTGCGGGCCAAACACCACATCCACATACGGTGCGCGCGCAATGATGGCCGCGCCTTCCTGGCTGGCAACGCAGCCGCCTACGCCAATCAGCACACCCCTGGCTTTGAGGTGTTTGACGCGGCCCAGGTCACTGAAGACCTTTTCCTGTGCTTTTTCCCGCACCGAGCAGGTGTTGAACAAAATCAGGTCAGCCTGGTCCATGTCCTGCGTGGGCTCGTAACCCTCAGCGGCGTGCAGCACGTCTGACATTTTGTCCGAGTCGTACTCGTTCATCTGGCAGCCGAAGGTTTTGATAAAGACTTTTTTGGCGGCAGCCTGACCTATGCTGGCTGCGGCTGTCGTTGTTGTTGTAGTCACTGTTGTTGTGGTGTTGGCTGGCATGGGGGCGCTCATCTGGTTTGCTCTGCAGGCTGCGGCAGGGCAGGGTCGGGCAGGTTGGAACCTGGCTGGCTGGAGCCAATCTGGCTGGTTGTCGGTTGCACGTCCGAGCCAAAAAAGAAGTTGTTGTTGCGCGCCCTGGTTGCCCGCTTCAGGCGCGCCTCTGGCTCGGTCAGCACCCATACCTCGTTGACCAGGCCTGCCGCATCGCGGGTGTAGTTCACCAGCAATTTCTGGCCGACCAGGCTGCCCGACATGGCAATCATGTTGTTTTCAGCGCGAATGCGGGCGCTGGGGGAGAGTTTGTCAGTCAGGCCGTCCAGGCTGACCACCGGTGGCGCCGTGACCACCAGCGTGCCCCGCAGCGCCGAAGCCGGAAACTGGCGTGGCTCGGTCTGAGCCTGCACTTGAGAGCTAAAAGTCATGCCTGCCCAGGTGATTGCTGCACAGGCAGCTATAAAAAACAGAGCAGGTTTGCCCTGGGTCCAGGGTCGGACAGAGCTTGGAACGCGGGTGCAGTCGGTCGTTGGGCAGCGGTTCATGGGGTATATCCAGAGGCTGGTTGATGGGAATTTGGATTTTAAGCAAACCCAAGTGCCGGTAATTTATCAGCGCTTTGCCGGGACGCCAAAAAAAAGCCCCAAGCAGCAGATGCCTGAGGCTTTTCATGAAATCTTGGTGGTGATAGGTGGACTTGAACCACCGACATCAGCATTATGAATGCTGCGCTCTAACCAACTGAGCTACATCACCGAACGTCCGAAATTATAGCGACTTGAATCTGTATTTCTCAAAAATGCTTGAAGACAGCCTTGCGTTTGTTCAAAAACGCGTCCATGCCTTCTTTCTGGTCTTCGGTCGCAAACATGGCGTGAAACAGCCGCCGCTCAAACATCACGCCATCGCTCAAACTGCTTTCAAAGGCGCGGTTCACGGCTTCCTTGGCGGCCATCACGGCGATTTGGCCGAGTTCGCAAATCATCAGGGCGGCGCCCAGGGCTTCATCCATCAGTTTGTCTGCGGGCACCACGCGGCTGACCAGCCCGGCGCGTTCGGCTTCCACAGCATCCATCATGCGGCCTGTGAGTGCCAGGTCCATGGCCTTGGCCTTGCCCACAGCGCGCGGCAGGCGCTGGGTACCGCCGGCACCAGGAATGATGCCCAGCTTGATTTCGGGCTGACCAAATTTGGCGTTGTCTGCGGCAATGATGAAGTCGCACATCATGGCCAGCTCACAGCCGCCACCGAGTGCAAAGCCACTGACAGCGGCAATCACCGGTTTTCGGATGCTGCGGATCTGCTCCCAGTTGCGGGTGATGAAGTCGTTGTTATAGACATCGGCAAAGCTGTACTTTGCCATGGCGCTGATGTCAGCACCGGCGGCAAAAGCCTTCTCGCTGCCGGTCAAAATCATGCAGCCCACGCTGGCGTCCTGCTCAAATGCTTTGAGTGCTGCAGCCAGCTCGTCCATCAGCTGGTCATTGAGCGCATTTAGCTGCTTGGGGCGGTTCAGCGTGATGATGCCAACTTTGCGGTTGTCCGGGCCTTCGGTGCGCGTCAAAATGGTTTCGTAGGTCATGGGCTTGTCCTGAGTGTGTGGATGGGGAGATTTGAATTTAACGGACTGGTTTAGCAGGAGTTGCGGATGTAGCCAGCCCGACTGACAGCAGCCATTGCTCGATTTTTACCGCGTCTTGCACAGCCAGCCGCCAGGTGGTCAGTGCAGATGGCAGTTTGAGTTCGAGCCGCAGCAGGCGTTTGTCGCGCGAAATGAGGGCGATGACCTTTTGGGCGTCCCCAGCCACCAGTAGCAGTAGCAGGTCATCCAGGCGGCTCATGCGCCAGCCTGTCATAGCGGATGCGCCGGTTTTATTTTTTGATTTTTCAACCAGTTCTACGCCCAGCCATTCATCGTCAGGTGCAAAACCAGCGCTTTCTGCAGCACCGCCGCGCAGCACGGTTTTAACCAGCACGCCCTGGGATTCGCTGACGCGCAGGCCCAGGCGGTGTGCCAGCTGGGCGGGCTCATCATGCACAGCCACGCCATGCTGCAGCAGCAGGGGCTGAAGGGGAAGATCGTTCGTGCCATGTATCCAGCTGGCCAGCTCAGGCGCAAATGAACGCTTGCCCAGTTGCTCTAATACTTCCGCGAGGTCGCTTTCCTGCATCGGGCCACCGCCTTGCACAAAGCAGCGCGACCACAGCGCGCGCATCACCTCGTCAAGCGTGGTGTGGCCCTCGGCGCGCAGCGTCAGGTCCAGGCACAGGGCCACCAGCGAGCCCTTGGTGTAGTAGCTCACGGTGGCGTTGGGGGTGTTTTCGTCCTGCCGGTAGTATTTGACCCAGGCGTCAAAGCTGGCCTCGGCCACTGATTGCACCAATCGGCCCGGCGTCTGCATCACCTGGTTGATGGTTTTATTGAGCAGCTTGACGTAACCCGCGTTGTCAAGCAGGCCAGCGCGGCGCAGCAACAAGTCGTCGTAGTAGCTGGTAAAGCCTTCAAAAAACCAGAGCAACCGGGTGTAGTTTTCATGCGCGTACTGGTAGGGCTCAAACTCCGCAGGGCGCAGGCGTTTGACGTTCCAGGTGTGGAAATACTCATGGCTGATCAGGCCGCGCAGCGTGGTGTAACCCTCTGACACCTTGATGTCGCCAGCGCGTGGCAGGTCTTTGCGGGTGCAGATCAGGGCGGTGGAGTTGCGGTGTTCCAGCCCGCCGTAACCGTCATCGACCGCGTTGAGCATGAACAGGTAGGTTTTAAACGGCGTCTGTTTAGCCGCAGGCTGGCTGCCGTGCCAGAAGCGGATTTCTACCTCGCAGATTTTTTGGGTATCGGCCAGCAGCCGGGTACCGTCAAAGGTGGGCAGCGCGCCGGCCACTACAAAGCGGTGCGGTATACCGCATGCGGTGAAGGTACCGCTCCAGAACACACCCATTTCGACCGGGCAATCGACCAGTTCATCGTAGTTGGCAGCCGTGTAGATGCCAAAACCCTGCTTGTCTGTGTGTCGCGCGGCAAGTCCGGTGGCGACTGCCCAGCCTGAACACACTCTGGACGCGGGTTGGGGTACCGGCAGCTCCAGCAGGTGGGACGATTGCTCTTGCCCTTCGACGCTCAAGCACAGACTGGTGCCATTGAAAAACCCGCGCTCTGCGTCCAGCCAGGCGGTGCGCACGGCGTTGTCATGGGCATAGACCTGGTAAGTAACGACCAGCGCTTTGCCCGGCTTGCATTGAATCTGCCAGGTGCATTTGTCGATTTGCTCGACGGGTGCCAGGGTGCGTGTGCCTTGTCTGGCCTCCAGGCACTGCAGATTTTTGGAGAACTCCCGCACCATATAGCTGCCAGGAATCCACACCGGCAATGCTAAGCGCTGCGAGGCAGCGGGCTGGGCAATGGTCAGGGTGACTTTGAACAGATGGGCATGCGCGTCCAGCACTTCCACGCGGTATTGAACTGGCCAGGTTTGAACTGGAGACGGCGCGGAAAGGGTTTTTTTCATGGCTTGTGCAAAAGCTTGTTCAGTGTGGATGTGGCGATGATCAGATTGCAGCAGCGCCCAGCACACAGCTGAGCGTGGCGACCACTGTAAGCCGAAGCCGCAGCGGCAGCCAGCGCGACAGGCCAGCGGCGGGGTAGGTTTTCCGGTCCACCGCGTAGCACGCGGCCAGCACCAGGCCCAGCAGCGGCAATGCTGCATAAGCGGGCATCAGCAGGGCCACCCAGGCCAGCAGGGACGGCACCACGCCCCAGACAAAATGAAAGCGGGGTGCCGCAGATGCATGCAAAAACCCGATGCCCCAATGAATGCCGCCCAAAAAAGAAGCAATCACCGCTGCGTAGGCCGTCAGTGCTGTAGCCACAAAAGGCAACAGGTCTGCCTGGACCAGCCACAGCAGGCCAGCCAGGCCGGCAAACGGCAGCAACCCGGCGTAACCGAGCTGGTCAATGGTTTTTTCAAACTTGTTTTCAAGGGGCGTGGTCATGGAATCTCGAAATGCAGTCGCTCACGCGTCTGGTGCAAAGCGCACAGGCATTACAGCAAATCTGCAAATTCACCATCACCCAGTCGCACACGGCTGTAAAACTTGCTGAACGAGCGGCAGGCCATGGCCGGGCTGGGCAGCAGTCGCGGTTCGGGTGTGAGCGTGGCGACTGCGGTGAGCGCCTGGCGGTAGCCGGGAAAGAGCGTGGCCTGCGCGCTGACCCTGGTGCTGGCTGACAAGTCGAGCTTCGTCAGGTCGCCTGCCCAGACCGCATCTGTCACGCTTGAGAGCGCCTGCAGCACAAAAGCCCAGCGGCGTGCCGACCAGGGCCAGCGGGCGTGGGCGGGCAGGTGGATCACACCGAGGCGGAAGGCACTGTCATCGGCTGCGCGAGGTGACAGTGCCCAGGGGTGGACCAGTTCCAGCGGCCTGCTGGCTGCAGCTGCTATATTTTTAATAGCTACAGGCCCATATAAAACATGCTCTAGAGCCTTTAAATACCCTTCATGTACATCACTGGTGGCCTCGGTACATTCGGGCAAGGTGCCAGTCAGCACGGGCTCGGTCACACCCACATGCTCGCCGCGCTCGGGCCCTGTGCCACGTTGTCGCCGGGCCAGGTTTTCCAGCGCCTCGTAGCTGGTGTCTATCACCGTGTCGGGTGATGCCCAGGCGGCTTGCGCGGCTGCAGGCGCGTACCTGAGCACGTTGTCGGCATTGAACAGATAAGGCTTGCTGGAGAAGGTGGCAGCCACCCACTGCCAGCTCAGGTGGTTGCTGGGCAGGTCACCGTCCAGCAGGTGGCCATAAAGCCAGTCCGCCCCGACACGCCAGTGGACTTTGCGCAGATGCACCACATAGCTGGCCAGCCACATGCGGGCGTGGTTGTGCAGGTAGCCCGTGGCGTAGAGCGTGCGCACGGCGCTGTCGATGGCGGGCACACCCGTGCGGCCTTCGCGAATGTCGTCAGGCACGGCGTTGGCGTAGGTGCCTGGCCACGGCAGGCTGCCTTGCATATCGCGCAAAATGCCATCGCCGCTGTCGGGTGCATGCTGCCAGACATGGTGAAAAAACTCGCGCCAGCCGAACTCAAACACCAGCTTGTCTTCAAAACTCAAGGGATGGCGTGCGTGAACAGCCCGTGCCGCATCCGGCAAGCCCAGCAGGCCATGCGTGAAGTAGGGCGACAGGCCAGTCACCGCACCATCGAGCGCATTGCGGGAGCGTGCATAGCGATCAGGGTTGACCGCTGACAGTCGGCGCAGGGCAGCCTCATGGGTCGGCTCGAAGGTTTGCAAATGCCTGGGCACGCCCAGCGAAGTCATGGAGATCGTCACTGTTCACCTGAATGAAGCTGTGGGCTGGGTGCCCGGTGTTGAAAACGAATAGCTACCGGTTTATTTGGCTCTTATTTGGCTCTTATTTGGCTTCAGCCAGAAGCTTTTCAACCTGCTGGGCACTGATGGCACCAGGCACACGGGAGCCATCTGCAAAAAACACCGTGGGCGTTCCCGTGATTTTGTGCTTGCGGCCAAAGTCAACATTTCGGTCAATCGCGGCGGTGTCGCAGCTGGCTTTGGGTACGGGGACGTCACGCACCATCACGTCCTGCCAGGTTTTAGCCCGGTCTTTGGCGCACCAGATGTTTTTTGATTTGTCGGTGGAGTCGGGGCTCAGGATGGGGTACAAAAACATGTGAATGGTCACGTCAGAGACCTTCTGCAAATCGCGCTCAAAGCGTTTGCAGTAGCCGCAGTTCGGGTCTTCAAACACCGCCATCTTGCGCTTGCCGTTGCCGCGCACAATGGTAAAAGCGTCCTTGATCGGCAGCGCACCAAAGTCAATCGCATTGAGTTTTTCGACCCGTTCTTCGGTCAGGTTACGTTTGGCTTTGGTGTCAATCAGGTTGCCCTGAATCAAAAAATTGCCTTCAGCATCAGTGTAGAAAATATCAGATTCGTTCACCCGTACCTCGTACAGGCCGTTCATCGGGGTCTTGCTGATTTCGTCAATTTTTGCGAAGGCGGGTAAGCGTTCGGCAAGGTTTTTCCGGATGGCGGCTTCTTGCGAAAACGCAGCCCCCGTGGCCAGTGTGCTCAGGACTACCAGGCTGGCTACCAGCGCTGTTTTAATTAATTTCATGCTCACTTCCAGTTATCGAAAAAGTTTACAAACCCGGTTTCGACTTTACGGGCCCATCCGCTTGGCGTCCCATGGCCTGGCGAACCAGCCAGGCTTTCAGTGGCCCGTTGCGCGCAAAACCCGCCATGCCCCACTGGCGCAGGGCCTGTAAGCGCGCGTCGGTGTGCGCAAACAGCCCATGCAGGCCATCGGTCACCGCGCTCATGGCAGCCACATCGGCCTTGCGTTGCCGCTCATAGCGGCGTAGCAGTTTTTCATCTCCGAGCCCGCGCCAGTACTCCCGCTGGGCCAGCACCGCCGACAGTGCAGCGGCATCGGCCAGCCCCAGGTTCAAACCCTGGCCCGCCAAGGGATGTACCGTGTGGGCCGCATCGCCCGCCAGCGCCCAACCCGGACCGACCCAGTGGTCAGCGTTTGACAGCGACAGCGGCCAACTGGCACGTTCGCTGCTCAGGCTCAAAGCGCCCGGGATGTCGCCGCAGTCTGCCTGCAGCGCGGCGCAAAAATCGTCAGCGGACATTTTTTGCAGTGCATCGGCACGCTCAGTCGAGACAGACCACACCAGCGCCACAGAGTTTCCCTGGGCACCTGACATCGGCAAAAGCGCCAGGACGTCGCCATTTTTAAACCACTGCCTGGCCACCCCCCCGTGGGGCTGACGGGAGGTCAAACGCGCCGCAATGGCACTTTGGGCATAGGGTTTGACAGTCCAGCTGGCGCCAAACTCGTTGCGGCTGGTACTTTTTTGGCCCTCACACACTACCTGCAGTGCAGCCTTGACGGGTGTCTGCACCACTTCGATATGACTTTGAAAGCGCACCGCGTCGCCCAAGCGCTGCTCCAGCGCCGGAACGTCCACAATCCAGGCCAATGCAGGTTGGGCGGCGCTTTGCGCCGAGAAATCAAGCCGGGTGCCAGCGTCGCTGCCGCCTGCACCCCAGATCTGCATGTCCAGTACGGGGGTGACAAACGGCTCCTCTGGCCAGGCCCGCAGGCTTTCTAGCAGGCTTCTGGACGCGCTGTTGATGGCGTAGGCGCGCACATCTTCATGGCTTCCATGGTCTGGTGTGGCTACCAGGGCGACCTTCAGGCGCTCTCGCGCAAGCAGCAGGGCCAACGTACGGCCAACCACGCCGCCGCCACGAATACAAACATCAAATTGCTGGGACATGTCCCATTTTAGAAGCCAGTGCAAAATTGACGTTTTTGGTGCGTCAAGCAACCCTTATTCAACCCTTATTCACCCTTTATTGAGCAGCCCATTTATGGGCTTGTCACCAGGAAACCCAAGCAGTGAACAACGCATCCACAGCCATCCCGACCTCAACACCTGACCCGATTCCTGAATCGATCGCCGACTTCACACCCGCCATCACTGCCATGATTACCCGCCTGTTTGTCTACCCCGTCAAATCGTGCGCTGGTGTCGAAGTGAAAGAAGCCCTGTTACTGGACACGGGGCTTGAGTTTGACCGCGCCTGGATGGTGGTCAATGCGCGTGGCGAATTTTTAACCCAGCGCGAGTTGCCGCGCATGGCACTGATCAAACCGCAGCTCAAACATTTTGAGATGGTGCTGCGCGCACCCGGCATGCTGGCACTGCACATCAAGCTCGATGAGGTCGAGGCACCTTGCAGCGTGAGCTTGTGGGGCGACGAGGTGCCCGCCTATGACATGGGACCCATCGCTGCGCAGTGGTTCACGGATTTCTTGGGGCAAGCTGCGCGCCTGGTGCGCTTTGACCCGGCGCACAAGCGGCTCAGCAGCCGCCAGTGGACGGGTGATCTCGACGGCCTGAACCAGTTCAGTGACGGTTACCCGGTGCTGGTTATCAGCGAAGCGTCTCTACGTCAGTTCAATGACAAGCTCGCAGCGGCAGGCCACGCAAGCGTGGGTATGGAGCGCTTCCGGCCCAACATTGTTTTTGGACACAGCGCTGGCCCTGACGCCAGCGCTGGCGGCGATGAAATGCTGCCCCACGACGAAGACCGGCTTGAGCTGTTGCAAGTCACCACCGATCAGGGTATGGCCCAGATCAAGCCCGTCAAGCCTTGTGCGCGTTGCCCGATTCCCAATGTAGACCCACTGACGGCGCTGAGTGCGCACACGGTTGGGGACATGCTGCAGGCCTACCGCCAGGATGCGCGGGTAGGTGGTGCCCCCAGCTTTGGCATGAATGCCATCGTGCTCGGCAGCACCGGCCACCTGCTCAAAGTAGGCCAGTCGGTGCAAGGCAATTACTGTTTCGATCAGATCTGAGCGGAGGTGCGACCTGCAATGGCGGGTTTGCACGCGGCTGATGGCAGGCTGAACCGCTCGTCGTCCCGGATATCCCTCGCTGTCAGAATTTCAGCCAGGTGCCTCGCAGCGCTTGCTGCTCGATGCCGGCCTTCGTCCAGTCGCACACACCGCCGGCAAAAATCGTTTGCAGACGCGTCGTCTGGTCTGCATTGAAGAGCACCTTGTAATCATTGGCATCCACCGTTTTCACCTGGCACTTCACGATGTCCGCTGCAATGCCAGCGCCGGCAGCAACGCGTGGTGAGGCAGGGGCCGGGTAAATCGCTGCGCACTGCCCGCTGCTGCGATCCTGCTTTTCAATGATTTTGGTCGGTGTGGCATCGCGCGTGTTGCAGCCCTCCTGCAAGGTGCCGGGTTTGTTGCGTACAACCTTCTGGTGGGCTGTGATGGATGAAGTGTCGGCCGCGATATTGGCCAGCCAGGTGTCCATTTGTTTCAGCGCGTCCAGCAGCATGGGGCTGTCGCTGGAGTAGTACCCGTAGCGGAAGTTCTCGACCAGCATGACCTGATTGTCCGCATCTCCGTTGGCTTTGACGAGGCGCTCCCGCATTGAAAAAGAGTGGTAGCGCAGGTGAATGTCGCCGGCTGCGTTGTCATCGGCGTAGGCGCGGTAATCGATGATCGGGATGTCTTTCAATCCACCGCCACCGCTCGTCATCCGACCGGTCTGGTAAGCCTGACGCGTCGCAATCGTATCGGCCACCGTACGAGTCTTGACAAAAAGCGCGTCGTTGCTGTAGCCGCCGACGGCTTCGTTGATGTCAAGGAACTGGGTCACGCTGATGCTTCCCGCATTCAGGGCATTCAGACCGTACTGCACGCCAACGTTGTCTATGGGCCGACGTGCAAAACCAGTGGCCGGGTCCCTGCCGTACACGTTCACAGCATGATCGTAAATACTGCAGCGCACGCCGGTCGGGTTGGTGCCGGCGTTGTATCGCTGTGCTGCTGGCAGCACGGCTGGGCAAAAGACGTCAGGTGCAATGCGCATGGCACCGTCATAAACGGTGCTGGTGTACATGGTTTTGACATTGAAAATGCCGGCTACTGCTGCAATTTGCGCGTCAGAGTAGGTGGCAGGCACCACGTCGCGGAAATAGTGTCCGAGCAAGCGTTGATCGGTGATGCTGTAAGTAGTTGAGAACGCCACTTCGGGAAAACTACAGCCGGGCAATATACCGTCGAGAAGCCCCGGGTAGTTGTCGGCAATCTGGTGCTGCTGGTAGGAACCACCCGAACAGCCCCAGCCGATGGTGTATCGCGGCTGGCCATAGCTTTTAATGAAACGCTCTTTCACCATAGCCATGGATTCAGCTGCTGTCAGGTCCTGGCAGTTGTTGCCAAAAACGTTCAATGACGATGACGCCATGGCATAACCCTGCTTGAGAATCTTGTCATCCAGTACGCCGCCAGTGGTCGTTCCCTGACGGTACCAGCCCCCGGTGCAGCCGCCACCAAATGTATACACGAGCTTGCCGTTCCAGCCCGCTGGCTTTACTGTCAGGCCAGGCGCAGGTTCGGAGAGCGGGTTGTGAATCACAGCGGTTTGATAAATCGCGCGGTTGGCCGTGCCGGTTTCTATACGTACGACATAGGGTACGGTCTTGCCCTCGTTGGTCGTTGTGTTGGCTACATCAGCCGGCAGGGCAGCGCTCAGGCTGGTCAGCGGCTTGAACTGTGCTCCCGTAAGGGCTGTCGTGCGGTAAACGTAGTCAACCCGTGTGGCAACCGAGCAGTTGGCATCCAGCGCCGGGCCAAGCTTGCTGCCGTCTGCCAGTGTGAACGACTCGGTCTCACAGATAAACGGTGTTTCCTGGGGACCAGAAAACATCGGACCCGTACGGGGGTAATTGGTAATGACCAGCGAGGCGTTGCCTTGCACTGCGCCCGAGGCGTCGACAACCTGAGCTGTCACAGTATTTTGGCCATTGACCAGCCCCGTCACAACGCCCAGCATTTGACCGCCTGCAGGGTCGACTCTGAAAAACGACGACACGTCTGTGCCGTCGCGATTGACACGCAGCTGGCTGCCTAGGGGCAGGTTGGTTTTCACCGCAACGGCTGCGTCGCCGCCAGACACCCAGTCGGGACTTGTGGAAGACAGTACCGAGAGAGTGATCGGCATGGGGAAAGCGGTGCTGGCCCCGCCGTTGCCGCCGCAGGACGCCAGCCCAACCATGGTGACTGCCGCGATGGCGCTCACGCAGCCGAGGCGCCGGATACAGACGCACCGGGCCATAAATGTCTCTTTTTTAGTCATTGGGATTCCATAGCTTTAGCCGCACGGATGACCACCATAGTCGTGTGCGGCTGTTTGAGCAAACCATGATGAGTCCAATTTTTGCTTGCAGGCGCCAACAAACCCTAAGATTACCCTGATAAACCATTGAGGAAAATCTGTTGTTCCCAACGGTGGTGGTCGCACCTACCCGGCCCCCGATAAAGCGTGTTGGCAGAGGTCAGCCGCGCATCGCATACACTTTGCCACCAGATTTTGAAGGTTTGTCATGAGTTTGAAGTGCGGCATCGTAGGCTTGCCTAACGTCGGAAAATCCACCCTGTTTAACGCCTTGACCAAGGCGGGGATCGCGGCTGAAAATTACCCTTTTTGTACCATTGAACCCAATGTGGGCATTGTTGAAGTCCCGGACGCCCGTCTGGATGCGCTTTCAGCCATCGTGACCCCGCAAAAGGTTCAGCGGGCGATTGTTGAGTTTGTCGATATTGCCGGGCTCGTGGCCGGCGCCAGCACGGGCGAGGGCCTGGGTAACAAGTTTTTGGCCCACATCCGGGAGACCGATGCCACGGTGAATGTGGTGCGCTGCTTTGAAGACGACAACGTCATCCACGTCGCCGGCAAAGTCGACCCGATCTCCGACATTGAAGTGATTCAGACCGAGCTCTGTCTGGCTGACCTGGCTGCTGTTGAAAAAGCACTGCACCGGGTGACCAAGACGGCACGCTCGGGCGACAAGGAGTCCATCAAGCTGGTGGCCATTCTTGAGAAGTGCCAAGCCGTGCTCAATGAAGCCAAACCCGTGCGTGCGATTGAATTCAGCAAGGAAGAGCTGCCGCTGCTGCAACAGTTTTTCCTGATCACGGCCAAGCCTGCGATGTTTGTGGCCAATGTGGCAGAAGATGGCTTTGAGAACAACCCGTTTCTCGACCGCCTGACGGCTTACGCTACCGCGCAAAATGCACCGGTGGTGGCGATCTGCGCCAAGATGGAAGCCGAAATGGCTGACATGGAAGACGAAGACAAAAAGATGTTCCTCGCCGAAATTGGCCAGGAGGAACCAGGCCTGAACCGCCTGATCGTTGCCGCTTACAAACTGCTGGGCCTGCAGACTTACTTCACGGCAGGCGTCAAGGAAGTGCGCGCCTGGACCATCCATGTAGGAGACACCGGACCGCAAGCGGCAGGCGTGATTCACACCGATTTTGAAAAAGGCTACATCCGCGCCCAGACCATTGCTTTTGACGACTACATCACCTTCAAAGGTGAGCAGGGCGCCAAAGACGCCGGGAAAATGCGCAGTGAAGGCAAGGAGTACATCGTCAAGGATGGCGATGTGATGAATTTCCTGTTCAGTAGCTGAACCCCCGCTCACGTTCTGGTGCGGTGTGGTCCGTTGGCTGCGCTAAAAGTCGTTTTTCATGGTGACTGTTCAGAGGTCAAAACAGAAGTTTCCAGCGCAAAGACGCAAAAGTGCAAAGAACGCGAAGTAAAAGCTTCAATGGACTTGCTTTGCGAACTCTGCATCTTTGCGGCTTTGCGTTGGAAATCCAAGCTGGCCGTCTTGCTGAACAGTTAATTTTTATTGGTGTATTTGGCTGTTTGGGCAGGAAATACGAGGGCTACCAGCTATGATTTTTGTAGCGGTACGGGTTTATTTCTGCCGAACTTTCGAGGATACGCTCTGCTATGACTGAACCCGTTCGAGCCGATCAGCGTCTGGCCAAACGCCTGGCTGAAATGCTGGCCTGCTCTCGCCGCGAGGCTGAGCAATACATCGAGGGCGGCTGGGTCACCGTGGATGGCGTGGTGGTCGAAGAGCCGCAGTTCCGCGTGCTGAACCAGACGATTGAAATCTCCAGCGATGCCAGTCTGCTGGCGGTGACAGCTGTGACGATATTGCTGCACAAGCCCGCCGGGCATGACGCTGACCTGCTGCTTGCCACGCGCTCGCCAGATGACCGCTCTGGCATTCGCCAGCTTAAAAAGCACTTCTCGGCTGGCGAATGGGTCACACCGATGGCAATACCCGCCAGCGGCCTGGTGGTGTTCACTGACGACTGGCGGGTGCAGCGCAAACTGCGCGAAGACGCTGCCACTCTGGAGCATGAAGTGGTGGTGGAGGTCGAAGGCGACATCAAACCCGGCGGGCTGGAGCGCTTGAACCGGGTTGACCACGGCTTTACCTTCAACGGCACGCTTTTGAGTCCGGCCAAAGTCAGCTGGCAAAGTGAGCACCGCCTGCGTTTTGCGCTCAAAGGCGAGATGCCAGGACAAATCGCCTATTTTTGTGAAAGTGTCGGTCTGCGCGTGCGCGCCATGAAGCGGCTGCGTATTGGCCGGGTGGCCATGAGCGGGCTGCAGCCTGGCCAGTGGCGTTACTTGCTGCCGCATGAGAAATTCTGAGAAAAACTCTGAAATTTAGCCGGGAGCGCCGCCGCCCAAAACGCTCAAAGCGCCCGGAAAAGCCCAGATCAGGCTGCCAGTCATCAGAAAATAGCGGGCAAACTTGCCAACCGCCATGTAAGCCAGGCAGGGCCAGAAAGGAAATTTGAGCCATCCGGCCATGGCGCACAGCGGGTCGCCCACCAGCGGTAACCAGGCCAGCAGGCAGGCTCTGGGGCCGAGTTTTTCCAGCCACCTGACTGCACGCCCGTGCTGTGCCGAATGCGGTTGATGATGGGTGACCTTGTCCGCTACCTTGTCAGTTACCTTGTGCGCGCCATAACCCATCCACCAGTCCACCGCACCACCCAGCGTGTTGCCGGCAGTAGCTACCAGCACCGCTTGCCAAAACAGCTCCGGGTTCAGTTTGACCAGGCCAAACACCACGGGCTCGGAGCCTAGCGGCAGCAAGGTGGCGGAAATAAAGGACACCACAAAAACGGTACTCAGCCCGTACTGCGGCAATGCCAGCAAGTCCAAAAGGTGTTGTGTCCAGGCTTCCATGGGATGGGAGTATCGCAGCAGTGGGGGCGTTGTGCGAGTCAGCCCTGCTGGCAACCCGGTTTGAATTGCTCAAATTTCAGGCAGCTACAATCCATCCTCCTTTTCGGCAACCCCCACACTCCCGCTTCATGAATATTGGCCCCCACGCTTTGGCAAACAACCTGTTTGTAGCGCCCATGGCCGGTGTCACCGACAGGCCTTTTCGCATGCTGTGCAAAAAGCTGGGGGCCGGTTACGCCGTCAGTGAAATGGTGACCTCGCGCCGGGATTTGTGGGACACCCTGAAGACCTCACGCCGCGCCAACCATGATGGCGAGCCCGAGCCGATTGCCGTTCAGATCGCCGGCACCGATGCACCCATGATGGCCGATGCAGCCGCCTACAACATTGACCGTGGCGCGCAGATCATCGACATCAACATGGGCTGCCCGGCTAAAAAGGTCTGTAACAAGTGGGCTGGCTCGGCACTGATGCAGGACGAAACGCTGGCGCTGCAAATTATTGAAGCCGTGGTGGCTGCCTGCGCGCCGCGCAATGTGCCTGTGACGCTCAAGATGCGAACAGGCTGGTGCCAGACGCATAAAAACGCCCTGAGCATTGCCCGTGCTGCCGAGCGTGCGGGGGTGCACATGGTCACGGTGCATGGCCGCACACGTGAGCAGGGCTACAAAGGGTTTGCAGAGTACGACACGGTGGCTGAAGTCAAGGCTGCGCTCAGGATACCGGTGGTGGCCAACGGCGACATCACCACTCCTGAAAAGGCGCGCGACGTACTGGCCTACACCGGCGCTGACGCTGTGATGCTGGGCCGTGTGGCGCAAGGCAGGCCCTGGATTTTTCGTGAAGTGGCACATTTTATGGCTACCGGTACGCACCTGGCACCCCCGCTGGTAGCAGACGTCGCGCAGCTGTTACTGGGGCACCTGCTGGACCACTATGCGTTGTACGGTGAGTTCACCGGGGTACGCAGTGCGCGCAAGCACATTGGCTGGTATGTCAGGACCCTGCCGGGGGGCGAAGCGTTTCGCACGCAGATGAATCTGCTGGACAACAGCGACGCGCAACTGGCCTCGGTCAGCGCATTTTTTGGCGTTCTGGGTGAGCAGATGGAGCGTTTGCCTACAAACGCAGGCAAAGAAATGGTCGATGATGGAAAACAACAAAACCAGCAAAACCAGCAAATTCAGGAGGTGGTACCGGTATGAGTAAAAAGCACATAGAAGAGTGCATACGCACCAGTCTGGGGGAGTATTTCAAGGATTTGCACGGCACCGAGCCTGACCGCATGTACGACATGATGGTGCGGGTGGTTGAAAAGCCGCTGCTTGAAGTCGTGATGCAGCACGCTGACCAGAACCAGTCGCGTGCGGCGCAATGGCTGGGTCTGAACCGCAACACCCTGCGAAAAAAACTCGTGGAGCACAAGTTGCTTGACTAGCACATGGCTGCCAGGCCGGGCTTGACCCGTGTCCATGAATCCGATTTCGAAACCTGAAAAGACTCCCATGAACGCACTGATTTCTGTCTCTGACAAAACCGGCATCCTCGAATTCGCTCAGGCCCTGCACGCCCTGGGCATCCGGCTGCTGTCAACCGGCGGCACCGCCAGACTGCTGCTTGACAACGGTCTGCCTGTGACCGAAGTGGCAGACCACACCGGCTTTCCCGAAATGCTCGATGGCCGCGTCAAAACCCTGCACCCCAAAGTACACGGCGGTCTGCTGGCCAGGCGCGATGTGCCCGAGCACATGGCCGCACTGGCGGCGCACCAGATCGACACGATTGACTTGCTGGTGGTCAACCTGTACCCGTTTGAAGCGACTGTGGCCAAGGCTGGCTGCACGCTGGAAGACGCGATTGAAAACATCGACATTGGTGGCCCGGCCATGGTGCGCTCGGCTGCAAAAAACTGGAAAGATGTGGGTGTGTTGACCGATGCGTCACAGTACGCTGGCGTGCTGGAAGAACTCAAGACCAGCAGCAAGTTGACCGATGCGACCAGATTCGCCCTGTCAGTCGCTGCATTCAACCGTATCAGCCAGTACGACGGTGCCATCAGCGACTATTTGTCCAGCATTCAGCCGGACGGTGGGCACAGCCTGTTTGGCGGCCAGGCCAATGGCCGCTTCATCAAGGTGCAAGACCTGCGTTATGGTGAAAACTCACACCAGCAGGCCGCGCTGTACCGCGACTTGCACCCGGCGCCGGGCTCGCTGGTGACAGCTGTGCAGTTGCAAGGCAAAGAGCTGTCGTACAACAACATTGCCGATGCTGACGCGGCATGGGAATGCGTCAAGAGCTTTACCGAGGCGGCATGTGTGATTGTCAAACATGCCAACCCGTGTGGTGTGGCCGTTGGCAGTGATGCACTTGAGGCTTATTCCAAAGCCTTCAAAACAGACCCTACCTCGGCATTTGGCGGCATTATTGCGCTGAACTGCACGCTGGACGAGGGCGCGGCGCTACAAATTTCAAAGCAGTTTGTTGAAGTGCTGATGGCCCCGGCCTTCACGCCGCAGGCGCTGGAAGTTTTCAAGACCAAAGTCAATGTGCGGATTTTGCAGATTGACCTGCCGCCAGGCGGTACCACGCCCTGGGCGCAAGGCCGCAACGCGACGGATATCAAACGTGTCGGCTCGGGCCTGTTGATGCAAACCGCTGACAACCACGAACTGGCGCTGGCTGATTTGAAAATCGTCAGCAAATTGCGCCCGAGCCCTGAGCAGCTTCAAGACCTGCTGTTTGCCTGGACTGTTGCCAAATACGTCAAGTCCAACGCCATCGTGTTTTGCAAGGACGGCATGACCATGGGTGTTGGCGCGGGCCAGATGAGTCGCCTGGACTCGGCGCGTATTGCCAGCATCAAGGCCGGGCACGCTGGCTTGTCGCTGGCAGGCACGGCGGTCGCCAGCGATGCGTTCTTTCCGTTTCGCGATGGGCTGGACGTGGTGGTCGATGCGGGTGCCACCAGCGTCATACAGCCGGGCGGCAGCATGCGTGACGAAGAAGTGATTGCAGCCGCTGACGAACGCGGTGTGGTGATGGTGCTGTCGGGCGTGCGACACTTCAGGCATTGAATTGCCTCCTGGGGCAGGAAGTACGTGGGCCCGACGCTATTTATTTGATAGCGTCGGACATTTATTGTTGTTGCCCCACGGTATGCAAGCTGAGGCTCGAATCAAAGCCCTGCAAAAAATTCAGCAGCAGCGTTGACCGTCATCTCAATGTCCTGGGTCGTGTGCGCTGCGCTGACAAACCCAGCTTCATACAGCGCGGGTGCGTAGTACACGCCTTTGTCCAGCATGGCGTGAAAAAAGCGGTTGAATGCCGGGCTGTCCGTGGTCATGACGGTGGTGTAATTCTGCGGTAACTGGCCCAGCAGGAAAAAGCCGAACATGCCGCCCTCGCTGTCTGCACAAAACGGCACGCCCGCCTTGCTGGCAGCGGCTGTCAAGCCCGCGACCAGACTGCTGGTTGTTTTACCGAGTGCTTCATAAAAGCCGGGTTTTTGCAGTTCGCGCAGTGTGGCCAGGCCACAGGCAGTGGCTATCGGGTTGCCTGACAGTGTGCCCGCCTGATACACCGGGCCCAGTGGCGCGAGTTGTTCCATCACGGCCCGGGAGCCGCCAAAAGCGGCCATCGGCATGCCGCCACCGATGACTTTACCCAGCGCTGTCATGTCGGGTTTGAAGCCGGGAATGAGCTTGGCGTACAGGCTTTGCGCGCCGCCCAGTGCCACCCGGAAACCGGTCATGACCTCGTCAAATATCAGCAGCGTGCCGTATTGTGTACACAGCTCGCGGCAGCGCTTCATGAAGGGCACGCTGGCGCGGACGAAGTTCATGTTGCCGCAAATCGGCTCGATCATCAGGCAGGCGGTGCTGCTGCCGTGCAGGGCAAAGCACTCTTCAAGCTGGGGAATGTTGTTGTATTCAAGCACCAGCGTGTGCTGCACCACTTCTGGCGGCACGCCTGCACTGGTGGGACTGCCAAAGGTGGCCAGGCCCGAGCCGGCCTTGACCAGCAGCGCGTCGGAGTGGCCGTGGTAGCAGCCTTCAAATTTGATGATCTTGCTGCGGCCCGTGGCACCGCGCGCCAGTCGCAATGCGCTCATGGCGGCTTCTGTGCCCGAGCTGACCATCCGCAGCATTTCAATCGAAGGCACGAGTTTGATGATTTCTTCTGCCAGCTCGACTTCACGCTCCGTGGGTGCGCCGAACGAAAAGCCGTCCTGCATGGCCTTTTGGACAGCATCCAGCACGGACGGGTGACCGTGGCCCAGAATCATCGGCCCCCAGGAGCCGATGTAGTCGATGTAGCGCGCACCGTCTGCATCCCAGAAGTAGGCACCGTGGGCGCGCTGCACAAAGCGCGGCGTGCCGCCTACGGCTTTGAAAGCACGGACCGGCGAATTCACGCCGCCAGGGATCAGTTGCTTGGCGCGCTCAAACAGGGCTTCGTTGCGGGTGTGGGTGTGGGTGGTAGCGGGACTAGTGTTTTGTATTTGCATTGGGCGGTAAATCAAAAAAAGGTTTCAAAGAGGGTGTAGCGTCATCGCCAAGGTTACTTTCGTCGCTGGGGCTTTCGTCGTTGGGGCTTTCGGAGTCAGCCCCGGCGTCGTCTTCAGCCTGCGCCCAGAACAGCCGGTCCGGCAGGAGGTGGCCCATGCCGGGGTGAAAGCCGGCCTCCAGACTGTGGTCAAGGTAGCTCAAGGCTTCAGCGGTGGCCTCCTGCAAATTGTGACCATTGGCCAGCAGTGCGGCCAGCGCGGCAGACAGGGTCTCTCCAGCACCGGCAAAAACCGCTTCAAAGCGTTCAAATTTTTCGCTGTAAAGAACCGCTTGCGGTGTGGCGAGCACATTGTCAATGAACTGGTCTGGCAGAGGGATTCCCGTCACCAGCGTGTAAGGCACTCCCCACTGGGCAGCGGCTTTGGCGATGTCTTTGGCCGATGGGCTGCGTTCTGTGGACCAGTCCGGCAGCAACCAGCGCCACAAACTGCTGTGGTTGCCAATCAAAACGGTCGTTTGCGGCAACAGCAGTTCACGAAAAGCGTCCAGATAATTTTCAATGTCAGCCTCGTCCCACCAGGATAGATTGGGCATGTAGGCAATCAGCGGAACGTCGGCGTAGTCCGAG